>DATIPW010000061.1:0-5983 GCA_035471605.1 Anaerolineales bacterium
GAAGTCATCGCCTCAGGGGACTGGGATGCCCTGAAGCTCAATTTCATCAAGAAGGTTGAAGCCTGCAATCACACGGCCCGCGCTCTGACCGAAAACGGCCTGAGCTTCGTGGCCGCCTCCAAACTTCACCAGTAGCCTGTCGTCCGGGATGCGGGGACTGCCTCGGCGCCTGGGACGGTGACGGCCAGGCACGAGATCATCTTGCGCGCCCCCAAGCTACACGGACGCAGCCGCCTTGTGCCCGCTCCCGCTATCCTAGGCCTCGCTCCGCCGCAGGAATATCGCCCAGTAGACGGCAGCCACCAAGACTGCCCCGCCAATCACATTCCCGACGGTCACGGGGACCAGGTTCCTGAGCAGAAACGAGGGCCAGCTCAGGCTTTCCATATGCGGCACCTGCGCCGCGACGCGCTCGACAAACGCGGGATCGAGGTACTTGATCAGCAGCCCGAATGGGATGAAGTACATGTTGGCGACACTGTGCTCGAAACCCGCGGCCACAAACGCGGCAATCGGGAAGATCGTTGCCAGGATCCTGTCAATGGTGCTGCGGGCGCTGAAAGTCAGCCATACGGCCAGGCATACCAAGGCATTGCATAGGACCCCCAGGGCGACGGCTTGGACGAATCCGAGTTCGCACTTCGAGATCGCCGTGCGCAGCGCCGTGATGCCCACGGCGTCGGCGCCAAACGTATACTGGCGTCCCACGAACACTAGGATCGCGGTGCCGAACGAGCCCACAAAGTTTCCCAGATAGACGATCGCCCAATTTCGAAGCAGGGACAGACCCCGCACTTTGCCGCTCGCCCAGGCCATTACGATCAGATTATTGCCCGTGAAGAGCTCCGCCCCTCCGACCACCACCAGGATCAGTCCCAGGCTGAACACCAATCCCGCCAGCAAGCGAACCACGCCGTAGGGCAGCGAGGCGCTGAAGGCTGAGCTCCCATCGGGCAGGGTAATCTGCATCGCTCCCGCTGAGACCGTGGTCGCGAACAGTGCCCCCAGGGCGATGAAAGCTCCGGCCAGGACCGCCAGCATGAAAGTGCGCAGCGCGGGCATTTCAACCTTGCGCACTCCCAGGTCTTCGGCGCGCGCAGCCATCTCGACCGGCAGCAGTGCATCGATCCGGATTTCGCTCATGTTGTCCTCGGTGTTCAGACGAGCCGCGCCCGGCCCGCCCAGGCAATCAGCGCGGCCGCGATCAGCGCGACGACAATGGTGGCTCCGACTGCGCCCCCGGTACCCAGGACCGGGAGGGGTGCGGGAGCGTTCGTGGGCGTGGGTGACGGGGCTTCGGCCGTGGCCGCCGGCGCGATCGTCACGGTGGCCTGGGGCGGTGGCGCGGGGGTTTCCGGCACTGGGGTGGGCGTGGCGACCGTCATGACCAGCAGCGTGTCACCGGGATTGATGATGTAGGCCGCAGAGAGCTGATTCAGGCCGCGGATTTCATCGATTTTCACCCCGTATTCGATCGCAATCTGCCACAACGATTGCCCTGCCTGAACCTCGTGAATGATCTCGCCGTCTGCGTTCGGCGTGCTCTTGGTCACAGGCATGATCAGCTCGTTGGCAGAGCTGAACGAGGACTCTGCCGCCCCCGGCGTATAGGCCTGGGGCAGCCCGCTGCCCGTTGGTCTGGCGCAATCAATCACGTAGTACACCCGACCGCCGCTGACGGCCACGCCCGCACCGATCTCCTGCAGCGAAGCCGAGGTCATGGTGTTCAAGTGCGGCGCGTCACCGGTCCAGGCCTGGACTACGCCCTGCGGACTGAGATCGGAGCCGGAGTGGATGTTCTCAGAAAAGAAGCCAGGGGGAATCTGGCCCGCCAGCGGATACCCCGCGGCCAGCGCGCGCTGGTAGGGCCGGCTGCCGTCGGGACCCGTGTGGGAAACGTTCCCCGAACTGGCCATGTACTCCGCATGCGACTGCGCGATGGCCATCAGCGTTGAATTGGCCGTGTAGGCGGGCAGGCCCTGGGAAGCCCGCAGCGAGTTGACGGCATCGATGACGCTGTAGGCATCCTGAGCCGCGGGACCATTCAACCGATCGGCCGAGGCTGGTTCTACCATCAAGCCAGGGGCTAGGACGATCGTCGCCGCAATCAGCAGGCCGAGCAGTCGACGTTTCATTCATGAGGATTATACCCTTGGGGTCCTCGCAGCCCTCCGAAGGGCGGCGACGGCGCTTGCAGGCGGAACTGCCAAGGCCGCGCTGGCGGGCGGTACCGGCCCTACTGGGTTGCTTCCAGTGCCCGCGCCGCCAGCACCAAAGGATGCTCGGCCGATCTGCCAGTTCCTTGCGTGATCTGCATGCGGCATGCGCCGCCTGTGGCAGCGATTGAGCAATGGGGTGCAGCCCGCAGAGCTGGATACAGCTTGAGCGCCGCGATCTTCTGCGAGATCTCGTAGTGCTCTGCCTCATACCCAAACGTCCCGCCCATCCCGCAGCAACCGGCGTCAATGATTTCGACTTCATATCCGCAGTGGCGTAGCAGCTCCACGCCGGCATGGGTCTCGCCCCGGCCAGTTGCCGGCGCGCGCCCTTCGGCCTTCTCATGGCAGTGAGGGTGGAAGAGCACGCGCCGATTGCCGGTCATCGTGGCGGCACGTGGGAGGCGGCCCGAATGAACAAGGAACTCCTCCACCGACTGGACGCTCATCAGGCGTTCGGCCACGGCTTCGGAGACGGGGGGAAACAGACGCGGGAAGTCGTGCCGCACCGCGCCCAGCTCCGATGGCTCGATGATCACAAGGGGCAGCTTTCCAAATGGATCAACCCGCGTGATTTCATCGACGAGGCCTTGCGCTTGCCTGCGGGCGGCGGGAAGGAAACCCCTGGAGATCAGTGCTGCGCCGGCGCCTAGGGTGGCAAGCGGCAGGGCGTTGTGGCCAGCTATCTCGAGCAAGCTCAGCGCCGCATCCTCCACAGAAGGATCCGCATAGTGCGAGAAGGGATCTCCCAGAAGCAGCACGGACGGCTCAAGGGCTCTCGGACGGGCCGGTCGCGGCCGACGGGAGAATTGTGGCAGCGGGCGCTCGCTCGCGATCCCAAGCGCTCGCAGGCCAAACCCAAGGAGCCCGGGAACTCGCTGCATGACTTGCAACGCGGGCGCGAGCAGAGCCATCAGGCGGGCCGTCGTGTCAAAGTACCCGAAGAGGTAGTCGCGCACCGGACGCCGCCGCGTCCGATACCGATTGTTGAGAAAATCCGACTTGAGGCGGGCCATGTCCACGCCGCTTGGGCATTCGGCCAGGCAACCTTTGCATCCCAGGCACAGCTCCAATGCCTGTTGCGCCGCCTGCTCCAGGTCCCGCCGGCGCCGGGCTCCCGGCGGAAGTTGCAGGCCGGTTGAGATCAGAGCGCGGAGCAGGTTGGCGCGTCCGCGCGTGGAGTACTTCTCGTCGCGGGTCGCCTGAAAGGACGGACACATCACGCCTGTGTCCTTGCGGCATGCGCCTTGGCCGTTGCATTGCTCGATGGCCGCGGCCAGCCCGCCGCGCACGTCCATGTCCGGCGTCCATTCAAAGAAATCCATGGCCGGCAACCAGATGCGGCGGTCATACCCGGAACCGTAGCGCAGCCGGGTATCCATGGGTGGTGCATCCAGCATCTTGCCCGGGTTGAGGATCCGTTCCGGATCCGCCGCATGCTTCAGAAGAAGCATGGCCTCAGACAGCTCGGGGCCATAGATCTGACGCAGCCACTCGCCGCGTGCAATGCCATCCCCGTGCTCCGATGTCATTGAGCCCCCGAGCCGCAGCGTAAGCTGCAACGTCTGCTGCGCGATCTCGCGAAGCGAGGTCACGCCGCGCCGCGACTGAAGATCCAGGACGGGCCTGACGTGCAAGCATCCGCCGGATGCGTGACCATAGATCCCGCCGCTGGCGCCGTGCGGCTGCATGAGACGCTCCATCTCCCGGACGAAGGATCCCAGATGCTCAACCGGTATGGCGCAGTCCTCCACAATTGAGGTCGGACGGGCCGTGACCGGCTCTGAATCCAAGAGGCCTAGTCCGGCTTTCCTTGTCGCCCAAACCATGGCTTGGTCCGCGGCGGTGATGGCAGGCTGCACCTCCGAGCCAAGCCTGCGGATCCGGTCGCTCAGCTTGCCCGCATCGTCTCCCGAGAACTCCACGACGAGCAGCGCCGCGGGACTACCCTGCAGCCACCGCATTTGGCTTGCGTAGCCTGGAACTCGCCGGGCAGATTCCAGGATCAAGCGCGGTATCAACTCAATGGCGGAAGGTGCGAGTGCCAGCAGCTCTGGGACTGCGTCGCACGCCGCTGCCAATTCGTCATAGGCCAGGATTCCCAGGGCGGTGTGCTTGGGCCGGGGCACCAGGCCAACCGTCAGGTCTTCCACCACCGCCAGCGTCCCCTCGCTGCCGGCCAGGAGCTGCGCCAGGTTGAACGCAACCCCTTTGGGAACGACAGGATAGGCAGGCAGCGGCCATCCCGGCGGTGCAGACGGAGCCCAGGGAAGCAGGTAGTTGATTCGGTACCCGGCCGAGTTGCGCCAGGTCCGGGGGAAGCGCTGCTCTATGAACTGAGAATACTGGGCTCGTATCGACCAAGCGGCCGCCAGCAATTCCGCCTGCCGCGAGCGCTGCTTGCTGAGATCGGGATCCGCACCCACAGGATTTGAAGCGGGTGCTTGCGAGGCCAGGACGGGACCCAACTCGGCCCGGCTGCCATCCGAAAGCACCACGTTCGCTGCCAGGACATGGTCCGCCGCCATCCCATACAGGATGGAGTGCGCACCGGTCGCGTTGTTCGCCAGGACACCACCCATGGTTGCGCGATCGGCAGACGCCGGATCCGGGCCGAACTGCAGGCCATGCTGGGCCGCCGCTCGATTGAGGGTGGAGAGCACCACGCCTGGCTGCACCCTGGCCTGACGCTGCTCCGGCTCAATGGCAAGGATGCGATCCAGCCAACGCGAACAATCCAGGATCAATCCCTCGCCAATGGCCTGCCCGGCAAGCGAAGTCCCCGCCCCGCGCGGGACGAGTGGGACGCGATGCTTGGCTGCCAATTCGACGACGATTTGCAGATCTTCCGAGGTCCGCGGGAGGACAACGCCGGCGGGCTCGATCTGGTAGATCGAGGCGTCCGTGCTGTAGAGCACTTTGCTGCCGGCATCCAACCGAATATCGCCGCCAAAGTGTTTCCGCAATTCAGCGGCGAAATCCAGATTGAGCGCCATGCGCGTGACTACTTGGCCTTCCCCTGGTTGGCCACGGCAGCTGCCGCCTTGGCGACGGCCTCGGCATCTCCAAGGTAGTAATGCCGCTCGGGCTTCAGATCCTCGTTCAACTCATAGACCAGCGGAATCCCCGTGGGGATATTGAGCTCGGTAATCTCCTGGTCGGAAATACCATCCAGGTACTTTACCAGGGCGCGCAGGCTGTTCCCATGCGCGGCAACCAGCACCTGCCGGCCGCTTTGGATCATGGGCGCCAATGTGCGGTGCCAGAAGGGCAGAACGCGTTCCAGGGTGATCTTGAGCGATTCGGTCGCCGGGAGATCTTCGGGCGAAAGCGAGGCGTAGCGCTCATCAAAGCGAGGATGACGTTCATCACCGGGATCCAGGGCAGGCGGCGGAACATCGTAGCTGCGCCGCCAAAGCTTGACCTGGTCCTCGCCGAACTTGAGGGCCGTCTCCGCCTTGTTCAGCCCCTGCAGCGCCCCGTAGTGGCGCTCATTCAGCTGCCAGGCATTGATCACCGGAATCCACTCGAGCTGCATCTCTTCCAGCACGATCCACAGGGTCTGGATCGCGCGACGCAGCACTGACGTATAGGCGACGTCGAAGGTGTAGGCGCCTTCGCGAAGCAGTCTGCCACCCGCCAGCGCCTCAGCGCGGCCCTGCTCGGTCAGCCCGACGTCGGTCCATCCCGTGAATCGATTCTCCAGATTCCAGGTGCTTTGCCCGTGTCGGAGGAGTACCAGCGTGTGCATATCGCCTCCCTGGAAA
>DATIPW010000062.1:0-6561 GCA_035471605.1 Anaerolineales bacterium
CGCGGTCACCTTCTTTGGGACGGCGCTTGCAGGCATTGTCTTCCCGTGGCGCCAGAAGAAGATCTTCGACGGCTCTCCCATTGCCAAGTTCACGGTGCCCGGCTGGCTGGGCTGGGTCGTCACGCTGGCCTACTGCGCCGCTGCCGTGTACCTGGCCATGACCATGTTCAAGTACAGCGGGCTGGTGTTTGCGCAATGGGCGGATCAGCCCCTCCTCAACCAGCTGATGATCGTTGTGGTAAGTCTGCTCAGCATTCTGAATCTGGCCCTGCTGGTCTGGGTCGCGTACAACCTGCTGCGCAGGCTCCCGGCCGGGGGAGCCTTCCCGTTGATCACCGTGGCCGCCACCATCTTCTTCGCCTTCCTGGATTGGCTGCTCATCGAGTGGTTCTGGGACCCCAACTATTTCTACGGGATTGGCTGGCAGAACGGCGCCTCCATGCTGTTTATGATCGTCATGTACGGCTTGGCGGCCGCCATCTACTTCGGCTTCAGCGCCTACCGCCGGAGCCAGGGCATTGACGTCGACAAGGTCTACAAGGAGATTCCCGTCGAATAGCCGCATCCACACGCAGTCGAATTTGGGGGGAATGGCGCGGCAACGGCCATTCTCCCCATTTCCCGACCCGCGGCTCTGCAGCCGGCGGCCCTCGCATTTGGCAATTGACTGCTGGGTACGCCGATGCTAGAATCCCCGAAATCCTGACACAACCTGGGGGAAATCAGACGAGTGGTCGCTGTGGGAGTGTGTTCGGAGAGAATGCCTGAAGTTCTCAAAGGCATCTTCTGAATGGAGGTCAAAAGGAGAGATACAACCTAGCAGCATGCAAGGCGAAACCAGATGCTATTCGTAGCGATAATAAGGAGAGACATGCGCAAGAACAGGCTCGTTTTTCAGATCTTTACCTTGATTGCAGTTGCGGCTTTCTTGGCTTCTTGTGCCCCTGCGCCGGCTGCAACCGAGGCACCGGCTGAGGCGCCCACCGAGGCGCCCGCTGAGGCGCCGGCGGAACCCGCTGCCCCCGAAGAACCCGCCGATCCGATGGCCGCGTTGTACGAGGCCGCCATGGCAGAAGGTATGCTCACCACGATTGCCCTCCCGCATGACTGGTGCGACTACGGAGCCATGATTGATGGCTTCAAGGCCAAGTATCCTGGGATTGAAGTAAACGAGCTCGACCCCGGAGCCGGCTCTGGTGAAGAGATCGAGGCCATTCGGGCCAACATGGGTAACCCGGGCCCGCAGGCTCCGGACGTCATTGACGTCGGCCTGTCCTTCGGTCCTTCTTCCAAGGAAGAAGGTCTCATCCAGCCCTACAAGGTGGCCACTTGGGATGAAATCCCGGATGCTGCCAAGGACGCTGAGGGCTATTGGTACGGCGATTACTACGGCGTCATGGCGCTGGAGACGAACGCCGACGTTGTGGCGAACCCGCCCACCGAGTATGCTGACTTGCTCAAGCCCGAGTACAAGGGGCAGGTTGCTCTCTCCGGTGATCCTCTGACCTCCAACGCCGCCATCCTCTCGGTCTGGGCCGCGGGTCTCGCAACGGGGGCCACTGGGACCGACGCCGCCCAAGCGGGGCTTGAGTTCTTCAAGCAGCTCAACGATGCCGGAAACTTTGTGCCGGTCGACGGCGGTTCGAACACGGTCGGGATCGGAGAGACGCCAATCATGTTCGACTGGTCGTACAACTCGATCCTCAACGGCGTGAACCTCGCTGGGAACCCTGAGATCGTTACGAACGTGCCGGCGCAGGGTCGCCTGGCTGGCATGTACGTGCAGGCCATCAGCGCCTACGCGCCACATCCTAACGCTGCCAAGCTGTGGATGGAGTACCTGTATTCCGACGAGGGCCAGAACATTTGGGCCGGTGGCTTCTGCTACCCCATTAGGTTCGAGTCGATGTCCGCCGCTGGCAAGATCCCTGCCGATTTGTTGGCGCAGCTGCCCAGCACCGAAGGGGCCTACTTCCCAACAATTGAGGATCTCAACGCCGCCAAGGCCGTTATCGTGGAAGGTTGGCCGACGGTGGTCGGTGTCGAGGTCAAGTAGCCTCGGACTAGCCCGTCATGAAGGCCTCCCGAAACAGTGATGCCAGCGTGACGAGTACGGCCGTGGGGGGCGCGCAGCGCCCCCCACGGGTCCAGCTCGCTCACTGGCTTGGCGTCCTTCCCTTCTTCGTTTTCTCCGGCCTGCTGCTGATAGCGCCCACGGCTGTCCTGGCCTACCGCAGCTTCGAGGGCCCGCACGGATCTCTGACCCTCGACAACTATCGGCAGTTGGCAACCGGTACGGTCATCGCTGCCTATCGGCTCTCCATTCAGGTCAGCCTATGGACCGCACTCTTGGGAGGCCTGTTTGGATTCCTCATCGCTTGGGCTGTGTCGATCGGGGGACTTCCCCGTCCTTTTCGATCTGTCACAACCGCCTTCTCAGGAGTTGCCTCCAACTTCGCTGGCGTCCCCCTGGCCACCGCTTTCATATTCACACTGGGCCGCGTTGGTTTGGTGACGGCTCTCCTCAAATTGCTCGGGATCGATCTGTACGATAGCGGATTTAGCATCTACTCTTTCGGTGGGCTCACGCTGGTCTATATCTACTTCCAAATCCCCCTGATGGTCCTGGTCATCCTGCCGGCCCTCGATGGGCTCAAGCCCGAATGGCGGGAGGCCGCTGAAAACTTGGGTGCCTCCCCGTTTCAATATTGGAGCCGTGTAGCTTTGCCAGTGCTCCTGCCCTCGATCTTGGGCACGATGATTTTGCTCTTCGGCAATTCTTTCGGCGCCCATGCGACCGCCTACGCCCTCACCGGCGGTTTCATCAATTTGGCAACTCTCCTCATCGGTCAGCAAATTTCGGGCGACGTCTTGCACAATCCTGGACTCGGCTTTGCCGTCGCCATGGGTATGGTTATGATCATGGCCTTCTCCATCTCCATCTACACGCTTCTCCAGCGCCGGGCCGAAAGGTGGTTGCGATGACCGGCTCGGTTTCTCCCACCTCCCTGGCGGGCCGGGTGTCTGCCAGCGGGAACCGGGCTTCAGCCTCCTTGATCTACCTCATGGGGGCAATCTACTTCTTGGGCCCGCTGGTCGCCACCTTCTATTGGTCGCTGCGCGCGGAGAAGGGCGTGTTTGGATTCGAGGCCTACCGCAGGCTGTTCGCCGACTCCAACTTCATGCCGGCTTTCTCTCAGTCGATAGTGAATGCTCTCGCCGCAATTTTCGTGAGTTTGTTGCTTATCGTTCCCACCGCATACTGGGTCACGCTGCGATTGCCCCGGCTGCGGCCCGTGATCGAATTCATAACATTGCTGCCCTTCGTGATCCCGGCCGTGGTGCTGGTGTTTGGTCTCATCCGACTCTATAGCCAGCCACCGCTGCTCTTGATGGCCACGTACAATAGCTCTCGCATTGTCCTCATCTGCGCCTACGCAGCGGTTTCGTTCCCCTACATGTTCCGCTCGGTCGATAATGGGCTTCGGGCGATGGATGTCCGAACCCTGACGGAAGCGGCTCAGGGCTTGGGGGCCAATTGGGCCACCATCCTGCTTAGAGTGATCTTTCCCAATCTGCGCGTGGCATTGATCTCCGGGGCTCTGCTGACTTTCGCCATTGTCATCGGTGAGCTCACCATTGCTCTGTTTATGGCACAGAGGACATTGGGGCCGTACATGGCCGAGCTTACCCGGTCGAAGGTCTACGAGCCCTCTGCCATGGCGATCGTCGCCTTCGCTGTCACATGGGCTTGTATGGGACTTCTCCAGTTTGTGGGCCGCGGCACGCAGGCCCAGATTGCCGCGGGACACTGATTCTCTTTCAGGAAGAAATCTTATGACGCATCTTGCGCTGGCTGGCATTTCGAAGACCTTCGGTGATAGTACGGTGGTACAGGATTTCAATCTGGAGGTGCAGAAGGGGGAGTTTGTCTCGTTCTTGGGTCCGTCAGGGTGCGGCAAGACGACGACTCTGCGCATGATCGCTGGCTTTGAGATGCCAACCAGCGGCAACGTCACGGTAGACGATGCAGACATTACACAGAAGCCGCCAAATCAGCGCAATGTCGGCATGGTCTTTCAATCCTACGCCCTCTTTCCGAACATGACCGTGGCCCAGAATATCGGCTTCGGCTTGCAGATTCGGCGGCAGAAGCCTGAAGCCATCAAGGAGCGGGTGTCCGAAATGCTGGCGCTCATCCACTTGGATGGGCGAGGCGGCAGCTATCCGTACCAGCTCTCAGGCGGCCAGCAGCAGCGCGTCGCCTTGGCACGCGCCTTGGCCATCCAGCCCGAGGTTTTGCTCTTGGACGAGCCGCTCTCGGCCTTGGACGCCAAGATCCGCGTCGCCCTCCGCGCCGAGATCCGTGCCATTCAGCAGAAGCTCGGCATCACGGCCATCTACGTGACGCATGACCAGGAGGAAGCGCTCTCCATCTCCGACCGCATCGTCGTGATGTATGACGGTCGCATTGAGCAGGTGGGCACGCCATTTGAGATCTACAACTTCCCCGCCACGGCCTTTGTCGCCAGCTTCGTGGGCACCCTCAACACCACCGAAGTTGAGGTGGTTGACCCCAAGGCACACTCCGTGCGTCTCGAAGGCCAACAGATTCAGGCCGCTGAGGGCCTCGCCGGAAAACGCCCGGGCGAAAAGGTCCGCATTGCGATTCGCCCCGAGCGCATCAGCTTTGCCTCCGATGGCAAGAAGGACAACCTGGTCGATTGCACCGTTCTGAATATCACCTTTCTGGGCTCGATTGTCCGGCTGCAGATTGGCATGGGTTCGCAGACGTTCCACATGGATGAGTTCAACAATCCGTACCTGAAGCTGCCCGGGGTCGGGGAGAAGATCCAGGTCACATTTTCGCGAGAAGCTGTGTTGGTCCTAAGCCACTGATTCCGCCTGTGCGCGTGATCGATAGGCCAGCATCCAAAACAAGGCCTCGCGCAGGAGGTAGTCGATGTTTCGTCGTCTGTTCGGAAAACGCGAGAACGTCTTTGTCAAATTGATTCGCGAGCAGGCCTCGCTGACCCTGGAGGGTATGGAGGCCTTGAAGGCCTACCTGGCCGCGGGCGATCCCCAGGCCTCGGCGCTCCTCAATGCCAAGGAGAAGGCCGCTGACGAGGCCCGCCGCATCCTCATTGACGAACTCAACAAGACCTTTGTGACCCCGTTCGATCGCGAGGACATCTTCGCCCTCTCGCGCACCATCGACGATGTTCTGGACTATGGCTACAGCACCGTCAGCGAGATGGAGATCTTGAAAGTGGGCCCCACCTCGTACATGCAGCGCATGGCCTCCTTGCTACGCGACGCCGCCTACGAGATCTTCATGGCGGTCGAGCGGCTGCAGGATCACCCCGGCGTGGCCAACGATCATGCGCAGCGCGCCAAGGCCCTGGAGAATCGGGTCGAGGACGTCTATCGCGAAGCCGTCGCCGATCTCTTCAGCGGTGCCGAGGACATCCAGCACGTGGTCATGATGCTCAAGCTGCGGGAGGTCTATCGGCACTTGAGTAATGCGGCGGACCGCGGCGACGAGGCCGCCAATGTCATCGCCGATATCGTCGTCAAGCTGGCGTAGGGCAGCCGCCCCGAGATGACCTCTATCCTTCTGGTCACGATATTCCTGGCCCTTGTATTTGACTTCCTGAACGGCGTCCATGACTCCAGCAATGTGGTCGCCACCATGATCTCCTCGCGCGCCATGTCGCCCCGCATGGCTCTCGGGACAACTGCCGTGGCCAATTTTGTGGGCCCATTCGTCTTTGGCGTTGCAGTCGCCAACACCATCGGGCACGAGGTCGTTCAGGCGACAGCCATCAACTCCATCGTGATCGTGGCCGCCCTCCTGAGCGCTATCTTCTGGGATTTGCTGACTTGGTGGCTGGGTTTCCCCAGCAGTTCTTCGCATGCGCTCATCGGCGGCATCCTCGGCGCCGTCTTCGTCGGGGCGGGCTGGCAGGCCATCGAGCTCCCCGGCTTGGAGAAGGTCCTCATTGCCCTCTTGGCGTCCCCGCTCATCGGTTTTGCCTTCGGTTTTATCGCCCTCAGGGTGATCATGATGCTGAGCTGGAATGCCACCCCGCGCATCAATGAGTGGTTCAAGCGTGGCCAGGTGCTCACCGGTTTGGCGGTGGCCCTGAGCCATGGCACCAATGACTCCCAGAAAACCATGGGTATCATCACCTTGGCCCTCGTCACCTCCGGCTTCATAGACTCCTTCTTCGTCCCCACTTGGGTCATCTTGCTCTGTGCTTTGTTCATTGCCTTGGGGACCGCCGTCGGGGGTTGGCGTCTCATCCGCACCCTGGGCGGCAAGATCTTCAAGATCCGCCCGCTGGATGGGTTCACCTCCCAGCTGGCCTCCGCCTCCGTGATATTGGCGGCTTCCCTTGTCGGCGGGCCGGTCAGCACAACGCAGGTGGTCAGTTCCGCCATCATGGGAACCGGTACGGCCGAGCGGGCGAACAAGGTGCGCTGGGGCGTGGCCCAGGAAATGGCGGTAGCCTGGCTGCTCACGATCCCTGCATCCGCCCTTGTGGCGGCCGGCCTCTA
>DATIPW010000063.1:0-3157 GCA_035471605.1 Anaerolineales bacterium
CACAGCAACGTCTACTATGGCGGAGGCTACAATGAGGGGGTTCCCACAGGGCAGACAGCAGGACGGATCATTGCGGACCTGATCGCCGGCGAATCCAATAAGTTCACCAGGCACTACATCGTCAATCGGAGCATCCCGCACCTCGGCCCCTCCATGCTGCGCGCCCCAGGGATTTCGGCGGTTCGATGGCTCATGAGCCGGTCCGACTAGGCCGAGCGGCGACGTCACGGGCGGTCGATCGCATTGGGGCGGGATCGCCCGGGCACCAAACGCGAACTTGACGAGCATGCCCCACATAGGGAAGCCTCTGTCACCGGTAGGGAGCATGAACCATGGGTGAATTTGTGCTGGTCCTGAGAAGCAGCCCACGCCCGAACGGCAACAGCAACGTACTGGCTGACCGCCTGGTCGCGGGAGCGAAGGAAGCGGGGGGCCGGGTGAAGAGCCTGATGCTGCACGAGATGGATATCCGACCCTGCGACGCCTGTGATCAATGCCAGGAAACCGGCGTGTGCATCCTGAAGGACGACATGCAAAAGGTATATCCACTGCTCGAAGCAGCAGATGCCATTGTTATGGCGGGGCCGGTCTACTGGTTTACCATCAACGCGCAGGCCAAGCTGTGCATCGACCGCTGGTACGCCCTGTCGCTCTCGGATGGGAAGTTCCATTCCAAGCGGATCGGGATCATCCTGACGTATGGCGACAGCGACCTGTATACCTCCGGCGGGATCAACGCCCTTCACACTTTCGAGTCGATGTTCCGCTACATGGGCGCCGAGATCGCGGGCATGGTGTACGGAACGGCCGACGCCATAGGCGACGCGCAAAGACAGCCGGAGTTGATGCGCCGCGCCCATGAACTGGGAAGGACGCTGGGAGCCGCCCGCAGCAGCAGGCCGGGCCGCGAAGTAGGATGACACAATTCAGGGACCGCCAGCAACTGCTGCAGGCACTGGCTGAGCGCACGCCCGCCTCTGGGAAGCTCTGGAACGAGGCACAGGAGTACGTTCCGGGCGGGCTGTTGAGCCTGGCACGCAAGTTCAAGCCCTATCCTTTCTTCACAGCGCGCGGCGAGGGCGCCCACATTTGGGACGTGGACGGGAACCGGTACATCGACTGCAGCACCGCCTACGGCGCATTGCTGCTGGGGCATCGACCGGAAGCCACAGGCGAGGCCATCGCACAGGCAGCACAGCAGTCGCTGCTCTACTGCACACCGCACCCCGGCGAGATCGAATACACCAGGCGCCTGATCGAATGCGTTCCGTGTGCCGAGAGGGTGCTGCTATGTAATTCGGGCACGGAGGCCACGATGCAGGCGGCGCGGCTGATGCGCGCCTACACGGGCAGGAGGCGTATCGCCAAGTTCGAGGGCGCCTATCACGGCTGGCATGACTACAGCATGTGGTCGATCGAGCCGCCGGTCGAAAGCCGTGGCCCCGCCAACCGGCCCAACGCCGTGCCGGAATCAGACGGCATGCCGGAAGAGATCAAAGATACGATCCTGATCCTGCCGTTCGATGAAGCCGCGTTCGGCATGATCGAAGAGTTCGCGGATGAACTGGCGGGCGTAATGGTGGAGCCGGTCTTCGGGGAAGGATCAATCCCAGTCGGCCGGGAGTTTCTGGGGTCCCTAAAAGAGGCATGCGCCGCCCACGGCGTCCTGCTGATGTTCGACGAGGTCAAGACAGGTTTTCGGCTGGCGTTGGGCGGAGCGCAGGAGTACTGGAGCGTGGTGCCCGACCTGGCGGCATATGGCAAGATCATCGGGGGCGGCGCCCCCCTGGGGGCAGTGGGCTCATCCAAGGCCATCATGGACAAGGTTACGCAAGGCGATTTCTCCGTGGCTGTGGCCGGGACCTTCAGCGGCAATCCGTTCTCACTTGCGGTCGGTGCGGCCAACCTGGACTACTTGATGAAGCACAGGGAGATTATCTATCCGGCCTTGGAACAGAAGGGCAAACACCTTCGCGACGGGTTCAACCGGCACATGCAAGCTAGGGGGCTGCCTGCTGCCATGACGGGCGTGGGGTCGTTCTTCCAGACCCACATGAGGCCGCTTCCAATCGCCAAACCGCGCGACCTGGGCGGACAGCTGGTTGACGTGCTCTACGACATGCAGCTGTTCCTGCGCTACAACGGTGTGCACATTGCTTGGCTGCACGACGGCTTCCTCTCAACGGCGCACAGCGATGAGATAGTGGAGGAGGTGCTGGGCGCGCATATTGCCGCTGCAGACGACGCGCTGCGGCTGAACGGCGCGTTGTAGCCCGCGGCTTTCGCCGCCCCAAAGCAGTTGGGCTGGCCCATATTGAGGCGTTGCGCCGGGCGCAGCCAGGACCCAGGCGCTCGTTCCAGTGGAAGAATGCCAGCGGTACTCCTGGGCCACACGGGCTGCGCCCCACACCCAAACTCGGATCTCGAGTAGGGCCAGCGGCACCGGGAGACGGGGCGAAAGCCGTCTGCGAGAACGCTCCTGATGAGGCCGCGGGCGTTGCGGCTGAATAGCGACCTATTCCCCCCCTGAGCGTGACACGAGGTCCTCGGCGGAGAGGAGATGGCATATGCGATACCTCGATATGAAAACCTGGCCGCGGCGAGAGCACTACGAAATGTTTGGCTCGATGAATCACCCGCACGTCGGGCTGTGCGCCAATCTGGATGTGACACTGCTCCGTGATTTCATCAGGGAGCGCAGCCTCTCATTCAATACGGCGGTGATGTACCTGCTGGGGCGCGTCGCCAACAGCATCCCCGCCTTCCGGCAACGCATTCGCGACAGCAAAGTAGTGGAACATGACCGCGTCGATCCAAGCTACACCATCCTCATCAGGAACGAAGTCTTCAGCTTCTGCACAATTGAGTACGGCGATGATTTCCCGGCATTCGCGCACCGGGCCACGCAAGCCAAAGAGCACGTCGAAGCGCACCCGACGTTGGCAGCAAGCCTCAAGGCCGTGGCTCGACGAGATGACCTGCTCTACATCAGCGTCATCCCCTGGGTGTCGTTCACGGCATTCCAGCACCCCCTGCCGCTCCATCCGGGAGACTCGATCCCGCGGTTTGCCGTGGGCAAGTACTTTGGAGACCACAGCATGTTCCAGATGCCGCTCGGCGTGCAGGGACACCATGCATTGGTGGACGGCCTCCATAT
>DATIPW010000064.1:0-2238 GCA_035471605.1 Anaerolineales bacterium
CCTGTTCACCGGCAATTTTGACTCGACGGATGACGGGCGCAGCTTCGCCGAGTCGCTGATGCAGGAAGGCGCTGACATCATCATGCCCGTGGCAGGCCCGGTGGGCCTGGGTTCGGCGGCCGTCTGCAAAGAGACCGGCAAGTGCGTGATCATCGGCGTGGATGCCGACTGGTATGAGACGGCTCCCGAGTACAAGGATGTGATCCTGACCAGCGTCCTGAAGAAGATCGATGTGGCGGTGTACAACACGGTCAGAGACACGATGGAAGGGAACTTCACCGGCGGAATCGCGATCTATACGCTCGCCGACGGCGGTGTGGACATCGCCCCGTTCCATGATTTCGACAGCCAGGTTTCGGCGGAGCTGAAGGCCGAGGTCGAGGCGGCCCGGGCTGCGGTGATCGATGGCTCAGTGAAGATTGACGACGTTCTCGCGCAGTAGCTAGAGGGTATAGCGCAAGCCACAATAGGGCCGGGGGTAGTCCCCGGCCCTATTGTTGGACCGGCAGAACAGGAACTGCTTGTGCCCTCGTCCAGGGGGGTCAGCGCGCCGTCGCAGGACGCCAAACACAGGCGGAGAGAATGAACCGCCGCGCACCAGGAGAGCTTTCCATGACAACCGTACTGGAACTGCGGGGCATCACCAAGAGATTCCCCGGGGTCTTGGCGAACGACCACATCGACCTGACCCTTGAGCAGGGCGAGATCCACGCGTTGCTGGGTGAGAACGGCGCCGGCAAATCGACGCTGATGAACATCCTATACGGCCTCTACAGCCCGGACGCCGGCGAGATCCTGATCGGCGGTGAGAAGGCCGTGATTCACACGCCCAGCGACGCCATCGCCCGCGGCATCGGCATGATCCACCAGCACTTCATGCTGGTTCCGGTGATGACGGTTACCGAAAACGTGATGCTGGGCAACGAGCCCACCACAAATCGCGTGTTCCTGGACAAGGCCTCTGTGGCCCGCCGTATCCGGGAGATCTCCGAGCAGTACGGCCTGGAAGTGGATCCGGATGCCTATGTCAAGGACCTCTCCGTCGGAATACAGCAGCGGGTGGAGATCATCAAGGTGCTATTCCGCGCGGCCGACATCTTGATTCTCGACGAACCCACTGCGGTCCTGACGCCCCAGGAGGTTAATGGCCTCTTCAAGATAGCAAGAGCGCTCATCGACAAGGGGAAGTCGATCATCTTTATCACGCACAAGCTCAAGGAAGTCATGCAGCTGGCAGATCGCATCACCGTACTAAGAGCGGGCCGCAGTGTGGGCACGGTCTCGCCTGGCACGGTCGATACGGGGAAGCTAGCCTCCATGATGGTTGGGCGCGAGGTGAACCTGGTCGTCCGCAAGAAGCCGGCACAGCCCCGGGACGTGGCACTGGCGGTCAGGGAGCTCGGCGTGCGTGACGAGCGCGGCCACCTGGCGGTCCACGGTCTGAACTTCGATATCCGCAAAGGCGAAATCCTGGGAATTGCCGGCGTGCAGGGCAACGGCCAGACTGAGCTCGTGTATGCTCTCACGGGCATGCTGCCGATCGAGCGCGGGGAGATCCATCTGCTGGGAAGGACCATCCGCAAGCTGAGTCCGCGCCAGGTGATGGAGCTCGGCATGGCGCACGTCCCCGAGGACCGACAACGGCACGGGCTTGTGCTGACGTTTCCGATCCACGACAATTTGGTGCTGTGCAACTACTACCTGCCCCCGTACGCCAGGGGGATTGCGCTGCAGCAAACCCGGATCATCGAGACGGCCGAGAAGCTGGCCGAGCAGTTCGATATCCGCACACCGAGCGTCTTTCTGAACGCTTCGAGTCTCTCGGGCGGAAATCAGCAGAAAGTCATCGTGGCTCGTGAATTCTCGCGTCCGATCCAGATCCTGATCGCGTCCCAGCCCACCCGGGGACTGGACGTGGGTTCAATCGAGTACATTCACAATCGCATCATCCAGAAACGCGACGAAGGAACCGCGGTGCTTCTGGTCTCCTCGGAGCTCGACGAGATCGTGGCGCTCGCCGATAGAATCGCGGTGATGTACCGCGGCCAGATCATGGAGATTGTTGAGGCCGCCAGCGTGGACAAGGAGTACCTTGGACTGCTGATGACCGGGCTGAAGCCATCCGGGGCCGCCGCCGTAAAGAAGAAGGGAACCGAGGAAGTGGAGCGCGTCTTCTAGGAGATGACCATGGTACAGAAGAAAGGCGCCAAACGGGCTGCCGCAAGGCCGCCCGCCAGC
>DATIPW010000065.1:0-13660 GCA_035471605.1 Anaerolineales bacterium
ACCATCTTGTCCGCGTCGATCACAGGAGAGACATCCCACGTACCCGACTGAATGAAAGCCACCAGCATGTTCATTTGCGGCTCGGCCAGATACTCTGAGAAGTCATGATCGGGATCCACGCCTCCGCTGAGCCAGGCGATCAGCTGCTCTGCGGACAGACTACTGGCACCGGCGATGCCCTTGAAACCGGTGAAGTGTGAGCCCGAACCGTAGGCGCCATCCGCGCCCTTGTAGTCCCAGCCGTGGCATTCCTTGCAGCGCCACGTATCGCCTCCGGTGCGTTCGTTGGTCGACTGACTCGCCCACAGAGGCTGATCGCCCTCGGGCATGTCCGCTCCGATGGCGGTCCACCACTTGTCGTACAAGCGTCCGCCCTCCGCCACTGGCGATGAGGCCGGCAATGCGGCGGAGTAAGCCAGAAGGTCGGCATAGTAGCTGTCCGCCACGCCCAGGGCAAACGCGGCCGGCATCCCAGGAACGCCGGGCTGACCAAAGCGCACCTTGTGCAGGAACTCCCATGGATTTCCGGCTGCGATGGTTCCGACATATTCGGGGTCGCTGTCATCGCCGAAATTGATGGCCGTCCCCTCGGCTCCGTGGCACGCCACGCACGGGGCATAGTTGGCCGCGCCGGCGGCCGCCTCGCCTGTGACCAGGGACTTGTCCGCACCGACAATGCTCGAAGTATCCATCAGCCCCTGGGTCAGGAAGAACGCCAGGTCGGCAAGAGCCTGGTCATCCATGACCTGCGAGAAATCGTGATCTGGATTGGTGGACCCACGCAGCGCATCCAGTGCTTCTTGCGCTTCCATGCCGGCCATGCTCATGACGCCTGGGAAGCCGGTCGCATGTGATCCGGAGCCGTAGGCTCCGTCAGCTCCCTTGTAGTCCCAACCGTGGCATTCCTTGCAACGCCACGTGTCGGCCCCTGTCCGTGCATTGGTGGTCTGCGTGCTCCAAAGCGGCTGATCGCCCTCCGGCGCATCGACCCCCAACACCGACCACCACTTGTCATACAGCTGGCCGCCGCGTGCCGCGCTTCCCGTCAGCGGAGGCGCCTCCGTGGGCGCTGGCGCCTCGGTGGGGGCCGGCGCCTCCGTTGCTGGCATGGGAGTGGCCGGCGCAGGGGCACAGCCCGCACCCAGCACGGCCAAGGCCGCTGCAGCCAAGAGCATGGGGAGTACAACCGTGCGCAATCTCATGTCTTCCTCCTTCGTGAGTGGTGTGCGGCGAGGCCAGTTGTGGCATGGCCTTCCGCACTTGCCGGTGCCATGACACACCAATAGGCACCACCTCCCTTCCAGTGCTTGGGCCCCCTGACACGGCCGGGAAAATTTACAGGATTTGGAGTGGAAATCTAGACTTCAACGGTACCAGCCCCGAGCCAGAATCTCAGTGTCATTCATCCAACTAGGGGCAGTCGAATGTCATAGGTGAGACTACGCGCATGAACAGCAAGCATGTGAAAGCTGGTGAGTGTCGTCTCAAAAAGAATGGCGGCTGCGAATCCATTGGCGCCAACAGTCTGCGCTCCTTCCACGCGGTGGGCTATCGAGTTGCCTGGGAATGGTAGTGGGCCTGGATCCAGATCCGTATCCTACGAGTTAGGGTGCGTCGGGCACAGGCCCAGTTGGGCGCCGCGTTTCTGAGCACGCCGCCTAGCCACCTCTCTTCCAGGCAAGTCCGCCAACATACTCAGGACACTTGTCTCCGGATGCCACGCACTTCACCGAAGGCCCTCCAGCCCTGGCACCGGCCCAGCCAGGCCGGGATGAGCTGGACACAATATAATGTTGCGCGTGTCGCTCATCCTCTTCGATTTCGACGGCGTGCTTGCCGATACGCTGGCGGATATGCTCGTTTTTGCACAGCAAGTCTGTGATGAATTGGGTGTGAAACACACGGTGGTTGAAACCGATCTGAGCGAACTGGAGGTCATGTCGTTCGCGACGCTCGGGCGGGCATGTGGAACGCCTGAGGAATTGGTGGATGAGTTTGTCCGGCGGTGCACAGGCAAGTTCGCCGCCAGGACGCTACCACCGGCGATATTCGACGGCCTTGCCGAAGTGGTGAGGAAATTGGCGAAGAGTCATGTGCTTGGCGTGGTAACAGGAAATACTGAGGGAAATGTCCGTGCGTTCTTGAGGGAACATGGTCTGGAGAGTTGCTTCCAGGCGGTGTATGGCCTGGATACGCCGGGCTCAAAGGTGGAGAAGATCTTGATGGCGAAAAGCCAGCTGGCACTCGAAAATCCCCTGATCTTCATGGTAGGGGATTCCCTGAGTGATATCCGCGCCGCGAGCGAGGCAGGCGTGAGAAGTATCGCCGTAGGATGGGGGCACCAAAGCATGAAAAGGCTGGCTGGCGCGGCGCCGGATTATGTTGTCCGCTCACCGGAGGAATTGATCGAGATAGCGCAAAACCCGTAGACCCACAAAGGGCTGTGCGGGATCCCGCGGGACTTTCCTGCGATTGGCTGCCTGCGCCGCGCGGCAGTCCCGGGCTGCCAGGATGGTTGGCGCCGAATTCAACAGATCAGGAGGACTGCAGGAGAGCCCAGGAAGCCTGGGGCAGGAAGAACGCCCAGTGAAGCGCAGGCCGGGCAGGCAGATCTGTCTAGTCCGTCGATGGGCTCTGAAGAGTGCTTTGCCGGTCGCACCCGATCGCGGCGGATTTCGATGCCAAAGAGGCGAATCAGGTCTCCTGATCGGCCCGCTCACCACCAAGGGCTGTTGGGTTATTTTTGCCGATCGAGGCCGGCACGATCAACAAACCGCCGCGGCCCAAGCTTGCGGGCAAGGAGCGCAAGCCTTTCCTGGCCTTCCGGCACCAAGGCGAGCGTCATGCCAAAACCCAATACAGTTGCCGTGGCCAGGAAAAACAGCCCTTCTTCCAAGGGGAGACCGAACAAGTGCAGCCCCGTGGTTTGCGCCTCACTAATGGCCCAGATGCCAGTCTTGATGGCGATGGAATCCGCCACAGAGAGGTACAGCGCAACCGGCAGGATCGTTCCCGCCACCAACCTGCGGTAGTGCCAGAGCAGGTCTGAACCGAACGCCAGTTGGATCCCGATCGGCACCAGCACCCAGCTCAGGATCAACGTGAGATAGGTGCCCGGAGTCCAGCTGCAAAACAATGCCACCGTGGAGACAGCCCAAATCAAGAGCGCGACCGCGCTCAACGATTTCCGCAGCCCCGCATGCGATTTGAAGGGACGCGCGGGGCCGCTGCTGGGCCGCAGCGCGATCCACCACAGCCCCACCAGCAGGGACTCCAGCAAAAAGAAGACATACTCCTCGAGCGGAACGTAGCCCAGGACGACGCCGGTCACATGGGCCGGGTCGTAGTACCACACGCCAGTGGCCACCAGGTAGTTGTCCCAGGGTGTGGTGTACACAAGGGCCAGCAGCATGTGCACGGCGACGGCCAGCACGGCGGCTCTCCCGCCCAAGGCGCTTCCAAGCCCACTTCGGCGCCGGTAGTACAACAAGCCAGTCAGCGCAAGGATAGGGGAGACAAGGAAGACCACCAGGAATCCGAAGTATGTCATGCCTGGAAGCTGCCGTTCCGGCGCACGCGCATGTGCACCCCCGGGCGGGGCTCCAGCGTGGCACCCATGTGGGCGTGGACCCGTTGCTCGACATACTCGAAGTCATGTGTCTGAAGCAGACGGCCCAGGACAAGGCGGCCTTCGGCCTGCCCAAAAGCCGCGCCGATGCAGGCGCGCGGCCCACCTCCGAACGGCACGTAGGCAAAGGGTGGGGTTTTCCGCCCGCCCGCGAATCGGTCTGGGAGAAAACGCTCGGGCTCTTCCCAATATTCGGGATCGCGGTGGGTCAGGTAGATCGAGTAGAACATTCGCTCCCCCGCCGGAACACTCTGCCCGTGAATTTCGATCTCGGATTGCACCATCCGGTTGCCGATATGGATGGGCGGAAACAGCCGCAGGCTTTCTTTGATCACGTAATCCAGCAGGGGGGGCTGCCAGCCCCCGGCAGAGGTGGGAGCCTGGGATCCCAGCGCCGCGCGCACCTCGCGCGCCAGCCTGGCGTGCACCTCCGGATGGGTCCCGAGCAGGTGAAACGTCCACGCCAGGAGCGCCGTGGAGGTATCGTGTCCGGCAATCAGCATGGTCAGCATCTGGTCACGGATGCGATCGTCATCAAGGCCGGCATCGATGAGGTGCTGTAGCAAGTCGGGCCGCGGCGTGCTGGCCCGCCGGCGCCGGATGATGCCGTGGAGGTAGTCGTCCAGCCTGGAGAGAGGCTTCTTGAAGCCCGGCCGCGGGACGGCTCTCCAAAGGATCCAGGGCCCGGGCGAAATGTACTGGATGGCTTTGATCACTGGCGTCCAGATGCGACCGAGATCTTCCCATGCGTCGACGCCGAAGAGGGTCCGCATCACGATCAGCAAAGCAATCTTGCGGGCTTCCACCAGCATGTCGACAACCTGCCGGTCGCTCCAGGCTGCGCTCACCCGGTCGGTCTCGGAGATCATGGCCGCCGCATAGTCGGGCAGAATGGATGGATGAAGGTGGGGCTCCATCAACGCCCGGTAGCGATCGTGCTCCTCGCCATCCACAACCAGCACGCCGTGACGCAGCACGTCGGTCACCGGATCGGGATTTCGCCATCGAAGCTTATCGCGCTCGCTGACGAGCACCCGGCGGTTGGCCTCAGGTCCACCGACGACAAAGGGGTGAAATGCCGGCAGCGGGATCTGGAATACGCGGCCAAGATGGCTGTATAGAACGCTCAGCGCCCCGAGCGGAGAGCGCGCCCGGAGCATCGCCGCAAGTGCCTGTCTTCCTGT
Source organism: Anaerolineales bacterium (assembly GCA_035471605.1). Taxonomy (GTDB): domain Bacteria; phylum Chloroflexota; class Anaerolineae; order Anaerolineales; family Villigracilaceae; genus Fen-1038. The sequence continues at coordinate 4,813 of DATIPW010000065.1, forward strand.
CTCAGGCCGAATTCTCTGCATAGGTCACCCCAGGGGAACAGTCACGGCGGTGGGATACACATTGGCTTGCCATCCGTTGGCCCATACGAGCGCCCTTCGCATTGGGTGCGTTTTCACCTGCCCGCCATTGTCCCATGCGCTGTTCTGCTGTGGATTTCCGCAAAGCCGGCCGCAAGCCACCCGCCACCGAACGGTGCCCCAGGACGGAAAGCCCGGTTCGCGATCAGTTGATCGTGGAATTGCGGGTCTGGCCGAATCCACCAGAGTGTTCTCACTTCTGCTGATTCCAAGCGGGCCTAGCCCACCGAAAGCAGACGCCGTCAGTTCTCGCCAACATCTTGGCGGGCAGCACAGGCTTCCAGTATTTGGGCAGCCACGTCAGCTTGGTGCCCCAGAACACGTCGCATCGCGCCTGCATAGTTTTCAAGCCAGCGGCGTATGACTGAAACTGACAATCCCAAGCTCCTGAGTGTCGGCGGGATGGCGTCAATATCGACCCCAAGGTACTCAGCGCCGCCAAACTCGATTGCTGCGGCGATTGAGGCCCCAAGGTGCTGGTTGGCAACTTCCAGCAGGTCCTCAGGAAATCCAAGGTCTCCCAAGGCCTGCAATGCCTCGGCCTCAATCAAGCGGCGCGCCCGACGGTAGGCCAGGGCCGGCGCACCAGCCACCACCGGCAGTGGAGCGGAGCCAAGCGCTGCACCTTCTGCCAATCGCTCAATCCAATCAATGGCTTCCTGCATCCCGCCCGCGTAGATTCCGGGAATCTGTTGACGCAGCTCATGCAATGCATCAAACACCCTGCCGCCGAAGACCACTGGGATTCCTATTGACGCCAAATGGCGGGCGGACGCCCTAAGTGCCACTGCACTGACCAGCCGCTCCGCGCCCAGGACCACCACCGCCGCATGCACGGCCGCGGCGGTCTCATTCAATTGCGCGGTCGGAACGCTCGCGCCGAGAAATCTGACATTCCATCCACGCCTTCGGAGGAGCAAGGCCAAGTGCAGGAGGGGCCAAGCATGCAATTCGTTTTCCGCGCATGCAAGGAGGATGGTCTCCTCGTGAACCGCCGGCGGCGATGCACTGATCAGTACTTCGCAGCGGCGAGTTGCGAGCGCCGACAGGAAGTGCTCCTGCTGGACCGATGCCTGGCCGCGCATCCACATCTCCCCAATCTCATGGAGTGCAGGCCCGATTATCTCTGCGGCGACTGTCTCCATCGAGTACTGGGCAAAGGCCAGGCTGAGAACTTGCTCGGCGGCCACCTCATCGTAGCTCAGGCAGGCAGCCAACCACTGATCGCGGAGCGACTCCAGGCCGGCCAAGACAGGAGAGGGAAAAGCTCCCTGCACGGAGGCGACTGGGGCGATTGTCTGCTCGAGCGGATCAGCGCCCCTGGCAACCAGGTCCCTCCATTCACCTACGGCCCGTGAAATGCTCAATCCTTCAGCCTGCCGACTCCTCAGCCATTTGATGAGCTCAATGTCATTCTCAGAGTACAGGCGCTGCCCACCCTGGGTGCGCCTAGGCTTCGGCACGCCATAGCGACGCTCCCATGCCCTCAGGGTATCCGCTACAAGTCCGGTCGCACGCAAGACGGCGCTGAGATTGTAGGTTGGTGTCTGGCTTGGGGTCATCTCAATTCTCGGTGGTAGGCCCCTCGGGTGCGGTCACAAAGCCGCGCGGCTCGTGCACGCTCTGCCGGTTGGCCTCTGCAAGTATGCGTTCAGTCGTCAGCTTGGCCGAAAGCAGGACAATGGGCAGGCCGGTACCGGGATGCGTCGAGGCGCCCGCAAAGTACATGTTCTTGTATCGCGCGTGACGGTTGGCCGGCCTCAGGTAGCCGACCTGCATAAAGTTGTGGCTGAGGCCGAAGGCCGCACCCTTTTGCAGGTTGAAGCGCTGCTTCCAGGTCTCGGGCCGGTAGACGATCTCGAACTTGAGATGTTGGTCCAGGTCAGCAATCCCCATCTCGGCTGCGAGCCTCCGGAACACCTCTGCCCGCGCCTGGCCTACCCTTGCGTCCCAATCCTGAGGTCCCTGATCGTCGAGGTGCCCGACCGGGACCAGCACGTACAGACTGTCTTGCCCGGCCGGTGCAGCCGAAGGGTCAGTGCGGACCGGGGCGTGCACGTAGAAGCTCGGCCGCTTCGGCAGATCGTGGTCTTTGAAGATCTGATCAAAGGAGGCGCGATAGTCGCCCGCCAGGAAAACGTTGTGGTGTGCGAGCTGGGGAAACTGCTTGTCCACACCCCAGTAGAACATGATGGTCGAACACGTGTACAACTTGCGCTCTAGTCTTGCCGATTCACCGCTTGCGGGCAAGAGCTCTTTGTAGATGTACGGCAGGTCGGCGTTGCCCACAAATACATCTGCGCGAAACTCGCGGCCGTCCTCCGTGATGGCCGCCTCCACCCGGGAGCGTCCGGTCCTGAGTTCACGCACGGCAGAGCCGTACTCGAAATGCACGCCCAGTTTCTCGGCAATCGATGTCAGGCTCTGTATGGCGTGGTACATGCCCCCCATCGGATACCAGACTCCCTCGGCGAGCTCTGTGTACTGAAGCAGCGAGTAGGTGGCCGGCGCCTCAAACGGGCTCAGTCCCAGATACATATTCTGAAACGTGAAGGCGGCCTTGAGCCGTTCATCCTTGAAGAACCGACCTGTGTTGGCATAATGTTTCTGCAGGGCCTTGAGCTGAAAGAGCAGGGGGAGATTGCCCAGGCTAAAGTATTCGAGCAGGCTGCGAAAATTACGTCCGACGAACTTCTGGAGCGATACCTTGTAGTGCAGATTCCCCTCAGCCATGTAGCGCAGGAAGCCCGAGAAACCAGTGCTCTCGACTGCCTCCAACTGCTTTTGCATCTCCCCCAGATTCGAGGTAAGTCGCAGCCGCAGGCCATCCTCGAAATGCACAGTGTAGGTCGGGTCGATTCGCCGCAAATCCAGGTGATCGACCATCCGCTCCCCGAGCGCGGCATAGGTCTCCTCCCACACCTCGGGCATGAGGAACAGGGTCGGGCCGAGGTCGAAGCGGTGACCATCCCTGAGGATCTGGTTGGTGCGACCCCCAGGCTGCTCGTCCTTCTCCAGAACGGTCACGTTGTAGCCGCGGCGAGCCAGACGAGCCGCAGTCGCGATTCCGCCGATTCCGGCGCCGATGACGATTGCACTTGGTTTTTGAGGCATTGGGTCTCCGCGCTATCCATTATACGCAGTGTCGAGATATTGTCAACGATAGCCATGGATACCATTGCAATATCTTGACAACATGGGGGGATCGCTTACAATTAGCGACCCAGGCGGACCGCTCGTCGAGCGTGGGAGCAGGAAAATGGAAAGACGTTGGGAGAGTCGTCTCATCGAACTGGCCGGGGATCACAGTCGCGATGCCCACGGCAAGGTGCTGCTAACTCAGGGCAAAGACCCCGCGCTTGAGGCAGCCTACGGAGTTTCCGACGCCATCACCAGGCGGCACAGCAAGTCGTTCCATCTGGCGTCCGGGCTGCTGCCGGTGTCGAAGCGGCAGGCCATCCGCGCCCTGTACGCTTTCTGCCGCACGGTTGATGACATCGTTGATGCCTGTTCCCAATGTGACCAAGATGCAGATCTGGAGGCTTGGCGGCAGATCATTGTGGGCGCCCTGGCTCCGGGAGACGACCCAGTGGCCGCCGCCTGGATGGATACTCTGACGCGCTTCCACATCCCGCGGCACTATGCGCTGCAGCTGATCGATGGCATTGCATCGGACGTTGCTGCCACACGCTACGAGAGCTTTGAGGACCTGAGTACCTACTGCTACGGCGTCGCTTCCACCGTGGGTCTCATGAGCATGCATATCATCGGGTTCACGTCACGAGAGGCCCTCCCGTATGCCATCAAGCTCGGGGTTGCGCTCCAGATGACCAACATACTGCGCGATGTGGGGGAGGACTTGCGCAACGGGCGAATCTATTTGCCTCAGGATGAGCTCCGCGCGTTTCGCATCACGGAATCTGACCTAGGCAACGGCACGGTCTCGGATCGCTGGCGGGAATTCATGCGGTTTCAGATCGACCGCACACGCAATCTGTATGCCGAATCTTCGCCCGGCATACAGATGCTGCAGCGGGACGGTCAGATAGCGATCGCCACAGCCTCTGGTCTCTACCGCGCCATCCTGGAAAAGATCGAGCAGAATGGCTTTGACGTCTTCACCCGTCGTGCTTCGCTGGGCCCATGGGAGAAGCTGTCTCGGATCCCCGCATTGGCCGCGGATGTGCTCAGCCGGCGCCATTCATAAGCACCTTCGCCAGCTTCAACGGATTCAATAGGCTTGCGGTGCGACGAGAGAGGGTGTGGCCCGCGGCGCAGTGGGCTCTGAATGCCCCTCCCTCTTGCCGTTCCGGCGGCGGCCCGACCATTGGCCCCCCGCCTTGTCCCCTAGGTTGAATCTGCTTTGATCAGTTTGGGGCGTTGGCACGCTGCACTCCTCGCGTTCGAGTGATAACCCGGTCAACTGCCGGCGATGCCGCCGCGGCTCCCAACACATCCACGCCAAGCGCCCCGGGGTATACTGTCGGGTCATCGGGATGTCTGCTTTGGCATCCCCATGCCTTCCCAAGAAGCGATCTTCAACTGATGCGGCGATGAGCCAACACCCGAGCGGGACCGTCACTTTTCTCTTCACAGACATTGAGGGTTCCACCCGGCTCGCGCAGGCCCACAGAGAGCAGTGGGAAGCCTTGCGTGGGCGGCACGGGGCTGTCCTGCGGGAGGCGATCCAGGCGCATGACGGCTACATCTTCGAGGTTGTGGGAGATGCCTTTTGCGCGGCCTTCCACACTGGCATTGACGCCCTGCGGGCGGCGGTCGATGCGCAGCGCGTGCTGCAGGCGGAAGCCTGGGACCCTGCGCCCATCCGTGTGCGAATGGGCCTGCTGACCGGGACCGCGCATCCCACCAGCGAAGGCCTGTATCGGGGGTATACCTCTCTTGCCCGCGCACAACGGCTGATGTCCTGCGCTCACGGCGGGCAAGTGCTGGTTTCACTTCCGACTGAGCAACTCGTGCGGGCCGAGCTGCCGCCGGATCTGTTCCTGCGCGACATGGGCGAGAGGCGTCTAAAGGACTTGGTGCTCCCGGAGCGCATCTTTCAAGTGGTGGCGCCCGACATTCAATCGGACTTCCCGCCCATCCGGACGCTGGACGCGTACCGCCACAACCTGCCCATGCAGATGACCAGTTTCATCGGACGGCAACAGGACCTGGCAGAGGTGGGGAAGGCCGTTCGCAGTCACCGTTTGGTCACCCTCACGGGGCCAGCCGGTTCAGGAAAGACCCGGCTCGCTCTGCAGGTCTCGGCAGATCTGCTAGACGACTTCGCGGACGGCGCGTGGTTCGTCACCCTGGAAACGCTGAGGGATCCGGAACAGATCTCCGTCACCATTGCATCGGTGCTCGGGCTGCGAGAACAGCATGGCCGATCCACGCCCGCCTTATTGCAGGATCACCTGCGCGAGAAGACCATGTTGCTGCTGCTGGACAACTGTGAGCACCTGGTTGGGGCCTGCGCGGAGCTGGTGGGCGCGCTCCTGGAAAAGGCACCGCGCCTCAAGGTGCTGGCCACAAGTCGCCAAGCCCTGGGCGTATCAGGCGAGGCCGCCTGGCCGCTGCACTCGCTCACTTTCCCGGCGGATTGGGATCTTCCAGCAGATGAACTCCTGCACAGGTACGAGAGCATTCAACTCTTCAAGGAGCGAGCAACCCTCGTGCAGCCGCATTTCGCATTGGATGAGGCCAATGCACCGGCCATTGCGCAGATCTGCGCGCGGCTGGATGGCAGTCCTCTGGCGATTGAACTCGCTGCGGCACGGGTACGGGCATTTAGCCCCGGCCAGATCGAGTCCCGCCTGGACGACCGGTTCAACCTGCTCACGGGCGGCAGCCGGAGCGCGATGCCGCGTCACCAGACGCTGCGCGCGGCCATTGACTGGAGCTACAGCCTGCTCTCATCCGCCGAGCAAGACCTGTTGCAGCGGCTCTCGGTGTTCGAGGGCGGGTGGTCACTGGAGGCGGCGGAGGCCATGGCGGCCCGCGGAGAGCCCGTGCTGGATGGCCCGCTTGAGCTGCTTTCCAGCCTGGTCGACAAGTCGCTGGTCACGCATGATCATCAGCACGAGCGCTATTCGCTGCTCGAATCGATAAAGCAGTATGCGCAGCATGAGCTCGCGGTTGCGGGTCGAATCCAAAGCCGCCTCGCGTTGCATCACGAGTACTTTTCGGAACTCGTCGAACAGATGCAGCGTCAGCGATCGATGAACGCACAGCGAGCGGGCTGGCCGCGGCCATTGCAGCCAGAGGTCGACAATCTGCGCCTGGCCCTCAGGGAGTGGATCAATAACGGAGAAGCGGAAAGGGCGCAGCGCATGGCCGGCGCACTCGGCTTGTTCTGGGGCGAAAACACCACCTGGGCCGAAGGCCTAGATTGGCTACAGAGGGCGCAGTCCCTCACAGGTGCAAGCTCACCTGTGGCTCGAGGCAGAACGCTGCTGGGGCTTGGCATGGTGCACTGGGCACGGGGCGACCTTGGAACAGCAAAGCAGAACGCGCTGGAAGGCCTGGCGATCCACCGGGAGCTGGGCGATGGCCTGAACATCGCGCGCTGCCTAAACATCGCAGCGCTAGCAACAACTGGGACCGGGGAATGGGAGGAGGCAGGCCGCCATTTGCAGGAACTCCTCACCCTGGCCCGGCAGGCGGCGGACGCTGAAATGATCCAGCGCGGCGCGGGCACCCTGGGATATTTGCGGCACCAAGAGGGCGACTACGCAGCGGCAGAACAGCTTTATCGGGAGTCTCTTGCCCTGGCGCAAGAAACAGGGGAAGAGCGGGGCGAGGCCATGGAGACCAGCAATCTGGCGATCCTGGCCTTCGATCGCCGCAACTGGGTGGAAGCACGCAAGCTTCACCAGAAGGCGGTAGCCCTATGGCGCCGCATTGGGGCACCATGGTGGCTGGCAATGTCGCTTTCCGGCTTCGCGGATCTCTTGATGGAAGAGGGGCAGGCCATTTCCAGTGCGAAGCTGCAAGGATTCGTTCAGGCCCGCTGCAAAGAGATCGGAGCCAAGCTGCAGCGCCTGGAATTGCGGGCCTTCGAGAAGACTGCCGCGGCGCTAAGGCGCGAGCTTGGAGAAGACGTTTACGAGCGCTCCTTGCAGGAGGGGAGAAAGCTCACCCAGGAGCAAGCCATCGGGCTGACAGAGGAGCAAGACTAGCGCTGCTGCGATCGCCCTCGGCCTGGGCAGCGGCGCGTAGACCTTGGTCGTAGATCACCGCTGCGGTCTGAGCCGCGCCACGGACCCGACGCCCTTCCGTCTGCGCGTGCCTCCCAAGGGCCAGAGCGGCAGCCAGGGTGAAGCCCAAGTCCGGCCAGGCCTCCATTCTGATTCTGCCCGTCTTCAGCGCTGGCAGCGGACCCGAATCAGCTGGAGGATGGAAGCTGTATGTGCATGCGCGACGAGCCGACGTCTGCGCCTCGAGAGGCCCGCGCGCCATGCAGAGCACCCTGGGCCACCACGCGCTCATGGCGAAGGGACGGGCGTGATTCGCCGTGCTGGACGTCGACCCTCGCAGGGATCAACGAAAAGTGAATGACTGCCGCGAGTGGGCCCCGTTGCGGGGGAAGGGCGGACTAGGTTGACAAGAGCAGCCGCCCGGGAAGCATTTGGGGTCCGTTGGATGCGTGTTCCCAAGTTTTGCAGGCGAGAAGGCTACCCCGAGGGCACCGCAATCGCCATTCCCCCAGACGCGACCACGGGGAGCCGGGCCCCGAAACCCAGAAATCGATCCGTATGGTGGACGGAGGGACAGACAGGCCAGGCTCGACCGCCGGGGCCAGAAGTATCCCCAACGGGTGGCCTTCTGTGTAGTGCGTGCGGCGCCGCTCCGCATCTGTGTTCAGAATCCAGGTTCACTCTGAAGTGCTAGAATCCGATGATATGGGGGCTTCTTTGGAGGGAGCGCGCGGTGCACCGCATCATTCCTGAGCTGATCATCGAGAACTGTAGGGCGGGCCGCTACGGCGGATCTTTCAGGGCCGTCGGCATGCTTCTCGATGTGTCGGGCTTCTCCCTCATGACCGACGCACTGATGGGGCAGGGTCGGGAAGGCGCTGAGGCGCTCGCTGTTACGATGCGCGCGGTGTTTGATCCCCTGGTCAAGGCGATTTTCGCTCAGGGTGGCGAAATCACTGGGTACGCCGGCGATGCAATTAGTGCCCTGTTTCCTGCGGACAAGGATGACACCTTGGCCGCGCGGCGCGCCGCCGCGTCGGCATTCGCCATTCAACACGCACGGGCCGCGAAACCTGGCTTTGACACCCCGTACGGGGAATTTCGCATTGCAGTCAAGATCGGGCTGGCCGTTGGCCCAGTTTCATGGGGAATCCTGCACTCCCGCAAGCGGGACAAGGGTATCTACTATTTTCGCGGCACCGCGATCGACGAGGCGGCTCGCGCCGAACGACAGGCTGGTGCCAACGAAATTGTCGTGACTCCGGAGCTCCGAGATCGCCTGCGGGACAATATTGAGTCAGAGCGGCGGACAGGTTTCCACAAGCTCACGCGAATATCAGGTGAGCTCCCCGCCGCCCAGCCAATTTCGCTTCCAGAGGTCAATCCGTCAATCGGAGCCCTCTTCGTGCCGGCTGAGATTATCACCCAGGACCTGCTCGGAGAGTTTCGCCAGACCGTCACACTGTTCTTGCGGATCCCGAACTTAACCGACGACCAATTGCAGCAGTTCACGCACGCGGTGTTTGACCTGCAGGCGCGGTACGGCGGCCTCAACGAGCGCATAGATTTCG
>DATIPW010000066.1:0-14169 GCA_035471605.1 Anaerolineales bacterium
GCATAAGTTCGCGCGGCAGCACCTTGATGGCCACTTCGCGCTCAAAACTTGGGTCGTAGGCGCGGTACACCGTTGCCATGCCGCCCCGGCCCAATTCCGACTTGACTGCGTAGCGCCCGATCTTCTCTGGTATGGTCATGCAGCAAGTATAACGAGAAGTACCGTCCCTCGCAAGCGCCTCCGCACTCGGCTTCAGCACGGACTTTGCCCAAGCGGGAGGCATCACCGCCGAGCAGACGGGCAATCATTGTCCATCGAGCCGATGGTAGAATCGCTTTCCTCCCCCGGCGGCCCGTCCCGGGGCTTGGTCGTTCGCCGTGGCGAAATGCCGCCCGTCGCCGCCTTTCCGTTGAAGGGGTTCGGAAATCACCTGGATGACCCACCACCACCAGTCTCGCCAAGGCCCAGGCAATCTGACGAGGCGGGCGTGGGCCGTGCCGCGGCTCGTGCTCCTGGCAATGGCGCTCACCGCGGTTGCCATGGCGGGAGGCAATAGTCTTTGGGCGAACAGCGTGGACCTCGGGCTGCACTATGCCTTGGTGGTGCGCATCACTGATCTTGGTCATGCCCCGACGACGGTAGATCCCAGCCTCGGCCTGATGAATGGGTACCCGCCTGCGAGTCACACGCTTGCAGCCCTGCTGGGAAAAGGACTCGGCTCTCCTTTTGCTGGCATGCACCTGACGGCCGTGCTCTCACTGGCGGCGCTCTACGCCAGTCTGGGATTCGTGCTCGGTTCCGCACCGCGCCAACACCTTGCTGTCCTATGGCTGGCTGTCCCAGCCACCCTGGTGCTGAACCGACTCATAGTGCACCTTGAGCTGTTTGGAACGGAGATCATCGGCAATTTCTTTTTCGCGCAGCTGGTGGCTCAGGCCGCGGCCATGGCCGTTCTCGCGACCGCCCTCGCCGCGGAGCAGGCGGGGCATTCTCACACGCTTCGGTATGCACTTCTCGGCTTTTCAGTTCCCATTCTTGCGCAGATCCATCCCCTTCCGGCGCTCGAGATCCTTGTGGTGCTGAGCCTGCTGATCATAATGGACTACTTGAGGGCATCCCGTAGTTTCCGTCGCGCCCTGCTGATGCCAGGCCTGCTGATTGTGTGTGCATCCGTATTGATAACGACACTTAGTCCGGCGTTCGCTGCAATCCGACGCAACGCGGAAAACGACGGAGCTCTTCCCCTCATCTATACCCCGAACGTGACCGGCATGGTGATCCTATCTGGGGTTGTCATGCTGCTTTCAATCATCCTGCTGGCATTCTGGTTCAGATCCAGCACATCCGGCGTGGAACCGCAGAATCTAGTCCACAAGTACTGGGCTCTTCTGGGCCTTGCCATCGCAGCCTTGTGCCTCTTCCAGGCTATCATGCTGATGCTCGGGTTGGGGTCGCCCTATGCGGTGAAGAAATATGCCCTGGGACTCAATACGGTGTTGCTTCTCGATGTTCCCGTCTTGCTCGTCGCTTCCCGTGTGATACGGCCACTGGCCAGGCGCGCAGGCTGGCCCGACAGGGCAGCCTCCCTGGCTTGGTCGAGCTTCCCTGCATGGTTTCTCGTGGTCGCCGTGTTCACGCTGCTTCCGCCGGTCTCTGCCCGCATCGCCTCAGTCGACGAAATCCGCCCGCTGGAAAGGTTTGCCATGGCGCATCGAGACCCACACCCCGGAATCAATGCTGGCAAGTACGACTACGCGGTGGGCCTGTATCCACCGGCCCGGGTCATCGACTTCATGATCTCGATCGGCGCGCTGCAGGCGCCGCAGGCCAGAAATGTCGAAGACTTCCTTTGGGGGCGACCTCTGAGCAATCCGAGGCGCATTGGTCGCCTTTTTTCCCGGGTGGGGTCCCTCCCTTGGGATGTCCCCGGGTGCAGGAATCTGGTATTGCCCGAAGGTTTCGAGATCCTTGACGGATCATGCGTCCTGAAAATCGTGCAAGGTCCCTCTGAGTGACGTGCCCGAGTTGTAGTTTCGGGGGCGTGCAAACACACGTGGTCGGGTTGTGATGACATGCAACTTGTGAGTGTGAACGTCAGCCCTCAGCCCGCGCCGGGCAGCCATGCCCGAGCCAGCAGGACTGGGATCTACAAGGTGGCTGTTCAAGGTAGGGTGAAAGTGGGTCAGGCGGGCGTCGAGCACGATTTCATTGCAGATCAGAAGAACCACGGTGGTCCGGATCAGGCCGTATACGTCTATGGAACCGTGGATTATGAGTGGTGGGATGGAGAGTTGGGCAAGGACCTTGAGCCCGGCACATTCGGAGAGAACCTGACAATATCTGACTTGGAAAGCGCCGCGCTCAGCATTGGTGATCGTCTGCGGATTGCCGGGCTGACACTGGAGATCAGCGCCCCGAGATTCCCGTGTTCAACGCTCGCCAGGCGCATGGGGGATTCAAAGTTTTCCGGCAAATTCCGCCGGGCTGAGCGGCCGGGTGTCTACTGCCGGGTGATCGCTCCTGGTCTGGTGCAGGCGGGAGATCTTGTCAGCCTCGAACCCTATGACGGCGAGACGCTCTCCGTCCTCCAGATGTTCCGCGAGTACTACCTGCACACGAAGGACGAGGCGGCGCTGCGGCGCTCGCTGCGGGCGCCGATCTCTCAACGTGCCAGGACGGCTATCGAGCAGCAGCTGCGGGAGGTCGTCAGTCCTGGTAGGTCCTGAGCCGCCTGTGGCCCGAAACCCGGGCCGTGATTCATAGGCCGGCACGTCAAGTTTGACCGTGTTCGCGCCAGGGTTCACGACATTCGATGTGATCGGCGGCTTGAGCACGCCACCGCGCCGGGCAATCACGGGCACGAAGCGATCTGTGCGCTTGGGACGATCGCTGCCCCCAGAAACCGCGTTGCCGTGGAGTACAATCCCTTTGATGTCGACTGGGCTATCTCGTCGTGATTTTCTGAGACTCGGCGGCCTGAGTGTTGCGGGGCTCGCCTTCCGAGGCTTCACGCCCGAAGCCATGGGCTTCGAGGACGCGGATGTGGTGCGTGTGGCGACGACCTCGTGGAGCGTGTATGCGGCGCCGTCCTTCGACTCAGCCATCACGAGCACTTGGTACCGTGACGATCTGATCCACGTCTACAAGTCGGTGACGGCTCCACCTGCCACGCCGGTTCCCGGGGAGACGCCCACACCCAATCCAAACCCCATCTGGTACCGGGTCTGGGGAGGGTATGCCTGGCGAGGCCGGCTGCAGCGGGTCCGAACCATCTTCAACCAACCCATTTCGAACCTCCCTCAAGCCGCAATTCCGGGAGGCCGCGGGGTCTTGGCGGAGGTGACCGTTCCCTGGACGAATCCGTGGCGCTTCACCAAGACCTATGGTTGGGAGAAATTGGACTGGCGCCTGTACTATGAGAGCGTCCACTGGGTGGATGCGATTGAGTCCGGACCGCCCGATGCGGGTTCGTACCAGGGGGCTTGGTATCGGATCTGGGATCACATCGCCAGTTTCCCGTACTTTGTACCAGCGATGCATCTGCGGGCGATTTTTCCCGACGAATATGCGCCCCTCAGCCCTGACGTGCCCTGGGACAAGAAACGGATCGACGTCGACCTGACCAGGCAGACGATCACGGCCTACGAGTACGACGATGTCGTGTTCAAGACCAGCATTTCTTCTGGAATACCTACCAGTGACACGACCACGCACGTCGGCAGCTTCCAGATCACCGAAAAACTCCCCAGCGAACACATGGGGGAGGCAAATATCTACCAGGCGGTGGACGATTACGTGCTGGCGGGGGTTCCCTGGACGTGCTACTTCACCGGCGATGGCCAAGCCTTCCACGGAACGTTCTGGCACGAGAATTTCGGTTCGCCCATGAGCCACGGGTGCGTCAACATGCGCACCAGCGAGGCCCTCTGGCTGTATCGTTGGGCAACACCCGAACATACCGATAATTCCTACACCACCAGGCCTGGACGCGGCACACCTGTCGAAGTGCACTTCTAGGATGCCGTCACTAGCCTGGCCCGGAAAACAGCTCGCGCAAGCCCAGCCTGCCATCCTCGTTCACGACGCAACCATCTTTCCCGAGGGACTTGGCTATGCGGACGGGAGCGTTCTGGGCCGCTTGGTCCTGGGGGACAACCTGGCGGTGATGTCTGCCCTCCTGTCTGAATATGCAGGCAAGATCAATCTGATCTATGCAGACCCGCCGTTCTTCACCAATCGCCGTTTCCCGGCCCGAGTCGGCCGGGGAGAAGACTCACGCCGCCCGGAGCACTGGATGCTGGCCGACGGCTACTCGGATAATTGGCCCAGCCTCGACGCGTACCTGGACTACCTGTATCCGCGCTTGGCCCTGATGCACCGGCTGCTTGCGCCCACGGGAAGTCTGTACCTGCACCTGGATTGGCATGCCAGCGCCTACGCCCGCATTCTCCTAGATGAGATCTTCGGGGCAGGGCATTTGCTTAACGAGATCGTGTGGACGTATCATGGTCCCTCCCCGATCCGCCGGGCGTTCAATCGAAAGCACGATACGATTCTGGTCTATGTCAAGAGCCCGGCGTACACCTTCAACGCCGATGCGGTGCGTCAACCGTACAATCCATCCACCATCCAAACCTTCCGGGCCTCCGCCAAGGCCGGATTCGGCAAGCTGCCCGACCTCAAACGCGGGAAGGTCCCCGAGGATTGGTGGTACTTCCCGGTCGTCGCACGGTTGCATAAGGAGCGCACGGGCTATCCGACGCAGAAACCCGAGGCTCTGCTGGAACGAATTATCCTGGCGTCGTCCAATCCGGGCGACCTCGTCGCCGACTTCTTCTGCGGCTCGGGCACAGCCCCCATGGTTTCGGCGCGCCTTGGCCGCAGATTTGTGGCGGTCGACAATGCCTTTCGGGCGCTGCACATCACCCGGCGCAGGCTGTGCACCTTGCGCGCCGGCCCGTTTCAGATGGATCGGGAGTCCTCACAGCCATATCCCCAGTCTGAGGCAGACGGCCTACGCCTCCGTCGAACGCCTTCCTCCGTGATCGTGGGAGGCACCGTGGATCTGGACTACTGGGAGGTGGACCCCGATTGGAATGGATCGGTTTTCCACAGCGCGGCTCAGGAGTACCGACGGGGCGGCACTGCTGAATTGCCGCTGGAGATCAAGATCAAAACCGGACGCCGCATCTGCGTCCGGTTGGTGACTACCCAGGGGGAATTGTTGCAGCAGGAGCTAGACGTCTAGACGGTAGCCGACGCCGCGTATCGTCTTGAGGAATTTGGGCTTGAGTGGATCGAGCTCGATGGCCCGGCGCAGCCAGGAGATGTGGACATCTAGGGTGCGGGTGTCGCCGGTATAGTTGGTTTCCCATACCTTCTTGAACAGCGCCTCGCGCTCAACCACCTCACCGTGCTTTTCCATCAGCAGCTGCAGGAGTGTCGCCAGCCGCGGCGTAAGCCGGGAATTCTTCCCTAGGCAGCGAACCCGCCGATGCTCCACGTCCAGTCGCAGCGGGCCAACGTGAATCACATTCTTGCCATCACCGGGCAGGAGCGGCTTGATGCGGTTGGCCAGTTTCTGGGCCGTGAATGGCAGCACCAGTACCGCGTCGGCCAGCTCTTTGCCCACCTTTGCTTCCCGTGCCAGCACCAGCACGATCGGGTACTTGGCGTTCTTGCTGCGGATGGACCGGCAAATGCGCAAGCCGGTGCTGCGCAGCGAGGCGGCGTTAACAACCACCAGACTTGGATTAATCCGTTCGAGCCGGGAGACCGCAGTGCCTCCGTTCGCAACCGCGTGAACATCAAACCCCTTCTTCTGCAGGTCAGTCGCAAAAGAAGGCACATTGCCGTGCCGGCCTTCGACGACCAGTAGGGTATCGCTCATACAGATTGGACTAGTTGCCTGATCGGCGCGCTGCCAAAACACTGCCCGGAGGGCCGGCCTGCCTCCCATGCTGGCCGAGAGTCGCTCATGTTCCAACATCACGCCGTGTTCACGGCGGTGACACGTGATCGCGTTGGGCCGTTCGGCAGGACCTGTTCTGAGGGCCCGCGGATTATACACCCAATCTTTCTTGCGCCGTTGGATCTGATTCCCAGACTCTTAAGGTTGCGCATCCCTTCGGGCAAGGACGTCGCAACGCGTGAAGGCCGTTGCGCAATTCGCCAGGCAGGCCTCAGGTCCCATCGACTCGATGGCGATACTGCCAAGCCTGGAAGAATGCCCGCGGGGACTGCGCGCGGCTCTTCTTGACCAATCCCTTCGAGTCTGGTATAGTCTTTGTGCCTCGATGCGGGGTGGAGCAGTGGCAGCTCGCAGGGCTCATAACCCTGAGGTCGCAGGTTCAAGTCCTGCCCCCGCTACCTGAAAGAGAAGACCGGAGACAGCGTCTCCGGTCTTCTCTTTTGTACCAGGGCTTCCCCCGGTGCTCGGCTTCCAAGATGCGCCGCAAGGACCGCGCATCGGCGTGCAAGATTCTCAGGCCTTCAATTCCTTCGTGAAGAATCGATACCGCTTGTACACGGTAGCGCCCATGCGATGCGCCAGATCCCAGGTGTCAGGGTTTTCCTCTCCGGTAAGGGATAGATCCAGCCACTCGTAGCCCTTGGCCGCGGCTCGCTGCACCATTTCCGAAAAGAGCAGGATCGCCGCGCCCGTTTCCCAGTATTCTGGAAGCACGGCAACACTTTTTATCGCCAGGCACCTTGGCCTGAATTTCCTGTGGCGCCAGGCAGTCAGGTAGTTCCACGGGCGCCGCAGGCCACCCAGTTTGATAAGTATCTCGTTGAAATTGGGGATTGCCGGAAACCACCCTACGGTCTGCCCTCCGGCCTCGACGAATAGGACGAGATCTGGATCCGCCACATCCTTTAACGGAAGCAGCATGCCCTCGATGGCATCGCGCGTGTACGGCGTTCCGTTCAAGTGCGCCAAGGCGCGGTTCTGAAGAACCAGGACGCGGTCAATCTCGGCGTCGAGTTCCCAGAGTCGTGCCGGGCGAACCGCGAAGTCCCGCCGCCGCCGGACGGCGCTGGCCAGCCGCAGCAGCCTTTGCATCCGGGCATCCTGCGTATCCAGCGTTACCGCGTAGGCCAGGCCGTCGTCATGCTCTCGGGTGAACCCGTACCGCTCAAATAGGCTCGCGTAGTAGGGGGGATTGTGGCCGCATAGCACAACCGGTGGCCGGTCCCGGCCCTCGACGAGGATTCCCCGCCCGTCCTCGCGGTCCAGGTTGTACGTGCCGCTCAGGCGGCTGAACCCGTGCGTGCGTGCCCAGCCCTCGGCCGCATCGAACAGCGCCGCCGCCACCTCCAAGTCTTCAATGCACTCGAAGAATCCCACGTCGCATTGGACGGGATTGCCGCCGCCCTCATGGGAGCAGCACAGCGTCCCTGCCAGCTTGCCATCCCTATAGGCCAGGAAGAAGTCCGCAAAGCCATTCCTGAAGTACAGTCCGCGCTTTGGATCCGTGGCTTTTTTCCTGGCCGAGAGTATCGGTGGGACCCACAGCGGATCGTCACGATACAGCCACCATGGAAACGTCAGGAACCGGTGCTTCTCTCTGGCATCCCCCACCTGCCGCACCTCGATCACGCAGTCTCTCCGCGCATGGCCTTCCGTCGGGCATCCAACTGGCGCGTGATCTCGTGATGCTTCTCGCGTCCCAGTGGGTACAGCAGCGTGAAGAGGATTCCCAGGCAGATGGTGAGGGCGGGGACCGGGCCGGACACCAGGCGTATCCCCGCCACCGCGCTTTCAGGTTGCGTCGGACTATTGGCCACGTAGCCCGACGTGTGCAGCACCAGCAGTACCAGCGGAACCGCGACGGACGAGGCGATCTTTTGCGCCAGGGTGATCTGGCTGTAGAACATGCCCTCCTGGCGCTCACCGGTCTGCAGCTCTCCGTGTTCGATTGCATCCGGCAGGATAGCCCACGGTAGAACGTGCATGGCTGATACCCCTACGCCGGCCAGTACGGAAAGTAGCACGATCACGTCCAATCCCGTCTGTGGCGATAGCGAGCTCAACACCAGCAGCACGGCGGCCAGGAACGCGATGCCGCCGATATACGCCCAGCGCTTGTTAAATCTCCGTGAAACCCATTCCCACAGCGGCAGGGCGATCATTGCGACTACAAAGATGGTGGCCATGATCAGGTCGCTCTCGGCCTCGTGTCGCACCACGTACTTGATGTAGTACAGCAGGACCACCTCCAGTATGCTCATCGTCACGCCGTTGAAAAGGAATAGCCCCAGGCCGAATAGGAAGGGTCGATTTCTCCAGGTGACGGAAAGGGAGCGCCACAGGCTTGCCGTCGGCCGGAGCTGCATGAACTCGGGCCGCTCATGGGTCCCCCAGAATACCAGCAGCAGCGGCAGCGCTGAGACCACGCCGAAGATCAGGCCCATCAACTGAACCCTTCCGGCATGATCCGGTTGGAAGCCGCCCACGATCCACAGCGGGATGGTGAACGCCATCAGGCCGCCCAGAATGGAAAAGAACATGCGGGTCGAGGTCAGGGCTGTCCGCTCGTCGTAGTCATCCGTCAGTTCCGGGGTCAGAGCGTAGAAAGGCATGTAGACAAAGGTCGCGGCCGTATCGAAAAGCGCGAAAGCCGCCGCATAATAGATGCCCAGCGCCGCAGTGCCGTCCAGCGGAGGCCGCCACCATAGCAGGCAGAAGGCCGCCGCGAATGGCAGGGCGCCGAAAAGCAAGTAGGGCCGCCTGCGCCCCCAGCGTGTTTGCGTTCGATCGGAGAGGTAGCCGATGATGGGATCGTTGAGGTAGTCCCACGTGCTGCCAACAAAGAAGGCCAGCGCCGCGACCGCCGGTGTGACTCCAACAACGTCCGTCAGAAATAGCGCCAGATAGACGTTGCGGATCGTGTTGGTCAGGCTGAACCCCAGGTCGCCGGACCCGTAGATCCACTTCGCGCGCCGCGTCAGCTTGGCATGCATCGATGTGGCTCCCTGGCTGTGGAGTGCTTACAGAACGGAGAACACGGCCGGCGTGCTTTGGTGTCGGGCATGCCCCCTGTTCACCCCGGGAACTAGCGGATCCGCGCCGCGCGGTCCCGCTCGCGCGCCTCATCCCGCTTGGCGATCACGGCACGCTTGTCGTAGGATTTCTTGCCGCGGGCCAGGGCAATTTCCACTTTGGCCCGCCCCCCTTTTAGGTATACCCGCGTCGGGACGATGGTCATGCCTTTCAGGCGGACCGCGTTCCAAAGTTCGCGGATCTGGCGTTTGTGAAGCAGCAGCCGCCGCCTCCGCCTTGGCTCATGGTTAAAGCGGTTGGCCTGCACATACGGGGCAATATGTGCCTCGAGCAGCCAGGCCTCACGGCCGTTCTCCACGTCCACGAACGCCTCTGCCAGGCTCATCTGTCCCAGGCGGATCGACTTGATCTCACTACCCTTCAAGGCCAATCCCGCCTCAAAGCGATCGAGCAGGAAGTATTCGAAGCCAGCCTTGCGGTTGGTGGCGACGATCTTGACTCCCTCCGCCATGCGCGTCATTGTAGCATATCGATGTCTATACGCCTTCGACGCGTATAATGATTTGATGCCAAACCTGCGCCAGCTGTTCATGTTGGATCCAGACATCGCATATCTGAACCACGGATCCTTCGGAGCCACGCCGGAGGCAGTGTTCAGGGAATATCAACGCTGGCAGCGCGAGCTCGAACTGCAGCCGACCGAGTTTCTGAGTCGACGGCACACTGCGCTCATGCGCGACGCCCGTCAGGTTCTGGGCGAGTTTTTGGGAGTGGCCGCCCAGGATGTCGTCTTCACCCAGAACATCACTCAGGCCATCAACGTGGTGGCGCATTCCCTCAGGCTGGGCCCGGGAGACGAAGTCCTCGCCTCCGATCACGAATACGGTGCGTGCGACCGAATCTGGGGCTTCCTGGCACGCAAGTCCGGCTTCTCCTATGTTCGCCGCTCGATCCGCCTCCCCCTGGCCTCACGCGAGCAACTGGTGGATGACTTCATGTTGGGGGTGACGCCGCGCACCCGGGTCATCTTCATCAGTCACATTACGGGTCCCACGGCCATACTCCTGCCCGTGGAAGAGATCTGTCGGCGCGCCCGCCTGCAGGGAATCCTGACCATCGTTGACGGGGCGCACGCCCCGGGACAGATAGCCCTCGACCTCGGCTCCGTGGGCGCCGACTTCTATGGCGGAAACCTGCACAAGTGGCTTTGCGCGCCGAAAGGTTCGGGCTTCCTCTACGCCCACCGCGAGGTCCAGCGCCTCCTGGAGCCCCTGATCATCTCCTGGGGCTACGAGTCCGACACCCCCGGCGACTCGATCTTTATCGATCACCACGAGTGGTGGGGGACCCGCGACGTAGCGGCATTCCTCTCTGTGCCGGCGGCCATCCGCTTTCAGGAGCAGCACAACTGGCCGCTTGTGCGCGCAAATTGCCATGATCTCCTGGTCGAAGCCCTTAGGCAAATTGCGGAGCTGACCGGCTTGCCCACCTACTATCCGGACGATTCATGGTATTCGCAGATGGCCGCCGCCCCGCTGCCCTCGGACGTGGATGCCGCCGTGGTTCAGCGACGGCTCTACGACGAGTATCGCGTGGAGGCGCCAGTTCGGCAGTGGAGCGGCCTGACGCTCATCCGCATTTCCCTGCAGGCCTACAATCGCCGACAAGATATCCATCGCCTCCTCGAAGGCTTGCAGCACCTGATCTGACGCGCCAGCCCCAGGCCGGCAAGGGAGATGTGACGCGGGATAAGCGGAGCGTATAATCCTCAGGCACCATCTTGGTGCGATGGCACAATAGGACCTCTACATGGACATCACGCTTGTATTGGGTGGGGGTGGGGCCAAGGGCAATGCACACATTGGAGTGCTGCGGGTCCTGGAACACGAGGGATTTCGTGTGCGCGCCATTGCCGGAACAAGTTTCGGCGGGCTTGTCGCTTGTTTCTATGCTGCCGGATTCTCTCCGGACCAGATCGAAGAATCATTCTCGGCCGTGGACCAGACCCGGTTGTATGGGCGTGAACACCAGGAGGGTCCGGCCTTCCTCGGGCTCAGCCGGGTTCGTCAGTGGCTGAAACGCACTCTTGGGGACCGGACTTTCGAGACCGCCAGGATTCCGTGCGCCGTAGTCGCAGTCGATATTCGAACCTCACGCGAGGTGGTTATCCGCGAGGGCGCGCTCGCCCACGCTATCCTGTGCACTATTGCCCTCCCGGGATTCTTCCCAGCCTTCCTGAAAGAGGGTCTCGAGCTGGTGGATGGGGGTCTGGTCAATCCGGTGCCGGTCGCCGTCGCGCGCTCCCTGGCACCAGGCTTGCCTGTAGTCGCGGTAAGCCTGACCGCGCCTATGGGCCGCCCGCCGCGCTCGATCCCGCTGCCATTCCTGGAAGGCATCCCCGCCCCTCTGGCAGAACGCATCAGCCAGTTGCGTATTACGCAGGCCATGGACATTTTCATGCGTTCAATCGACATCGGCGGGCGGCAGATCGCCGAGCTCCGGTTCCAGTTGGAAAAGCCGGATGTCATCATCCGCCCCAGTGTGGAAGGCATCGGCGTGCTGGATAGAGTGCACGTGGGCGCCGTGGCGGCGCTGGGTGAGCAGGCGGCCCGCAAGCAGCTCCCTGAGTTGCGTCGGGCCGTTGCCTGGCCGGCTCGCCTCCGGCGCGTGGCTGCCAATTTCCGAAATTGAAGCGCGACCTGAGGCAGTTCGCCCGTCAGACAAATGTGCGCCTCTTCTTGGGTGCCCTGGTCGTCCTTTTTGGCATAGGCCTGGGACTGATCTATGCCATTTATGGCGCGCCCGCGGCCGGGGTGGGTTTGCTCTGTTTGCTGGGCGCCCTCGTTCCCATTGCCTTGATCTTTGCCGCCCTGTACGGAATCGACTGGATTGTGAAACGTGCCCGATCCAGGTGACACCCAGCGAGTCCAATTCGGCGACTGGACGCTGCGCGTTCGCCGCGCCGCCGCCGAATCGACACGGCTCATGCTTCTGATCCATGGCTGGACGGGGGATGAGAATTCAATGTGGGTGTTCGCACGCAGCTTGCCGCTTGGCTACTGGGTGATCGCACCGCGCGCACCACATGCTGCACAACCGTCGGGGTATTCCTGGCGAGTGGCATCGCTGGACCGCCAGGGCGGCCCGGGCCTGGATGATCTGAGACCGTCCGCCGAAGCGCTGATGGCCCTGGTCCGGGATTATTCGGCGGCCGAGGGCTTGCCGGTTCAAAGAATCGACGTCATGGGCTTCAGCCAGGGGGCTGCACTGGCCGCGGCCTTGGCGCTGCTGTTCCCGGATCGCATTCGCAGGGCTGCCATGTTGTCAGGATTCGTTCCAAGAGGGGCAGAGCCGCTGCTGAGCCAATCGATCTTGGATGGCAAGCCTTTCTTCGTGGCGCACGGTTCCAAGGATCAGACCGTCGACATCGAGCATGCCCGCCAGTCCGTGAGATTTCTGCAAAGCGCCGGAGCCCGCGTCACCTTCTGCGAAGATGAAGTGGGGCACAAGGTAGGCTCGAACTGCATGCGGGGGCTCCTGGGGTTCTTCGCTTAGTTGACGCTGCTTCACTTTGCGTGTATCCTTACTGCGCTCCGAATTCTCGGATCTCGATTTGACGATGCGCAAATCTCTGCTTCCTTCTCGCCGCGATTTCCTCAAGCTGGCCGGCATGGGCCTCGGATCGCTGGCGTTCCGACCAGCCCCCTTGGAGACCGCAAGGCTGCTCCCGCAGTTTCCTGCGGGCGATACCTTGGGCCGCGTGGCCGTGACACCCAACTTCTATTCCACGGCGCTGCGGTCCCAGCCGGATGAGAACGCGCCTGTGCTGCGCGATCTTCCGCAGGATGAAGTGGTCACCTGGAGCCGCGACGTGATTGGCACCAACGTCGCCGGCCGGGTCAATCGCCGATGGGTACAGACGCCCGAGGGCTTTGTCTACACCGCCGATCTGCAGCCCGTTCGCAACCTTCCCAACACCGCTCTGACAGCCCTTCCGGCTGGCAAGGATGGCTTCTGGGCGGAGGTCACGGTCCCGTACGTGGACCTGCAGTTGCAGACCGCGGCCATCTCGCCCATGGTCAAATACAGCTTGGAGACCAGCCAGCCGATCCGTCTGTACTACGGGCAGGTGGTTTGGATCGACCAGGTTGGGGCAGCCGGGGATGGCACCATCATGTATCGCGTCAACGAATCCGCGCCCTTGCACGGCTATGGGTACGGGGATATCTTCATCGCCGACGGCGCCGCGTTTCGCCCGCTGACGGAGGTGGACGTCTCGCCGATCCACCCCGAGGTCGATCCGAATCTGAAGAAGATCGTGATCGACGCCACGCCGGGGCGCCAGGTCTTGTCCTGCATGGAGGGCAATTCGGAGGTCTTCTTCTGCCGCATCTCGACGGGCTACGGCGAGCGGTTCTCCACGCCCACCGGCGACCAAGCCGTGTCGTGGAAGATCTTCTCACTCCATATGGCGGCCAACACCAGCTCGGATAGCGGCTACGATACGATGGCCGTTCCATGGCCGGTGTTTTTCAACACCAACGCCGGTGCGGCGATCCACGGGACGTTCTGGCACAACGACTTTGGCACGCGGCGCTCGCACGGTTGCGTAAACGTCACACCCGAAGACGCGCGCTGGATATTCCGTTGGTCCACACCTTCCATAACCCTCGAGCAAAGCGAGACGCGGCTCAACTGGCCCGATGTCGGCGGCGGCTTCAGCACCTCCGTCACCGTTGACGACGACAGCGCCTCAGCCTAGGTCGGGTCGCAAAGGCATATATGGATATCTCCAGGGTCACATTAGGCCTTGCCTTTTTGGCGGGGCTGGCATCCTTCCTTTCGCCGTGCGTCTTCTCTCTGGTGCCTGCTTATGTGGGCTACCTGGGTGGACGGGCTGCGGGCGGCGAGGCTTCGGGCTCCAATCGATGGGTCACCTTCACGCATGGATTGGCGTTCGTTCTGGGTTTCAGCCTGGTATTTGTTGGGCTCGGGGTGGCGGCCTCTGCGGCCGGCGGCTTGCTCTATGACGCGCGGGCCTATCTGGCCAAGATCGGCGGCGTGGTCGTGGTCATCTTTGGCCTGCATATGATCGGCATCTTTCGCATCCGGTTCCTGGAGTACGATGCGCGGGTCCACACCAATCCCAGCCGCAAGTGGGGCTACCTGTCCTCGGCCCTCCTGGGTGTTTTCTTCTCGGCCGGCTGGTCGCCTTGCGTCGGCCC
>DATIPW010000067.1:0-1801 GCA_035471605.1 Anaerolineales bacterium
TAGCTCGTCATGAGCCGCCTTGATTCCCAGTTCGGTCCTTCCAAGCAGCGCAGGACTGAGCCCGGGTACCAGACCCACGTGCTGGATCCCCGGGGGCAGCAACTCCTGGATCCACAGGTTCACCCCTGCCTTTATCGGTGCGGTCTCTACGATCACGGCGCCTGGCCTCAGCAGGGACCCGAGCTTCCCCAGCACTGTGTGCATTTCCCCGAGGGGAATGCAGAGGAAGAGAATGTCCGACTGGCTGGCCACTTCCTTGAACCCAGCTGCGGCCCCTATGGCGCCCAAGGCCACCGCCTCGCGGGCGACCCTGGTATCCCTATCGTGTCCCAGAATCTTCTCTGACACCCCCTTGCGCCTGAGTACCAGCCCTATCGAGGCCCCGATCTGCCCAAGTCCGATGATCCCCAGCGTGGTCGTCATGCAAAAGCCTTGTCCTTTACGCTATGAATTATACTCTTTGCCATGTTTCAGCCTTTTGGGCCGGCTGCATCCCACCGTCGACGGCCAGGCACCTCGAAAACCGGCCCGGGCATCAGCCCGGCGGCCTCGGCGTGGCCTGCCAAGTGGCAGGTCCCCTGCCGTTAAATTTCGAGAGCCGCGGACGCCGACCGCGGCTCTCTTTTGAAAGGAGGAGAAGAGAAATCACCTTACGATGGCAATGTTAGCACCTCCGCTCCGACTTTGCTTGACGGAAAGCCTACGCTTGCCATACGATTGTCCAGCACTGTGGTGGTTCCCCCCGCATACTGGGTATTCCTTACGGGACTGGTGCCGGATCACCCCATGGCTTGGGAATCCGGATCTGATCAACGGTGAAAGTTGCTCCCGCCCGCCTGTCCGCATGATTCTGACTAACGAGGAGAGCCCGCGCCGCTTGGCGCTTGCGGCGCGAGGCGCCAAAGCGCCGGATGAGCGGGGAGAACCCCCATGAGAGCCAAAGATTGGGCCATTTTCGTCTTGTTGGCAGGCATCTGGAGCTCGTCGTTCCTTTGGATCAAGATTGCCCTTCAGGAGGTTGGCCCCATCACGCTGGTGGCCTATCGGGTGCTTTTCGGCCTTGTGTTTGGGATTGCCGTGCTGGTGATAGGCCGGGTGCAACTCCCCCGGCGCGCGGCCGAATGGGTGCCTGTGCTGATTCTGGGCATCACCAACGTGGCGATCCCGTTCTTCCTCATCTCTTGGGGAGAGCTGGTCATCGATTCGGCGGTCGCCGCAATCCTGGACGCCACTGTTCCCCTTTTCGCCATTGTCATTGCTCATCTGACACTGCAGGATGACCGAATCACGGCCCCCAAGCTGATTGGCCTGCTCCTTGGCTTCGCCGGCGTCGTTGTCCTCATGAGCAAGGATCTCGGCGCCTCGCCCGGGTCGCTGCTGGGTCAAGCCGCGGTGGTGCTGGCTTCGATATTCTACGCGGCGAGTTCTGTCTATGCCCGCAGGACCACCCAACGCACCTCGAATGTCTTGCGCAGCGTTGGTCCACTTGTGTCTTCAACGGTCGTAATGTGGATTGCCGCGCCTTTCCTCGAAGGCCCGATGCATATCCCGCAGCTGCCCCTAACCTGGGTGGCCCTGCTGTGGCTCGGCATCTTGGGCTCGGGCCTTGCGTTCATATTGGCCTACTACCTGATTCACGCCATTGGCCCCACCCGCACCACGATGGTTACCTACGTGTTTCCGCTGGGGGGCGTGACTCTGGGCGTGGTCTTCCTGGGAGAGCAGCTCACTCAGCAGTTGATCGCAGGGGGGCTATTGATCTTGGCGGGTTTGATCGTTGCCAACCTCACGTCGGGGCGCC
>DATIPW010000068.1:0-3894 GCA_035471605.1 Anaerolineales bacterium
GCGTGTCCATCTCCTTTTGCTCCTGCAAGATGATATCCGTGATCCTCGCCACGCGACCCTCCTCTCATGCTGATCCATAACTCCTGCGCGGCGCGCCGCAGATGCCCGCAATCATCCGCGGTGCCCACGTCCCGCCGCTGGCCTCCGCCCGCCCTCTGCGGCTATGCAGTGGAGCGCGCTTTGCTGGACGCCCGCGAAGCCACGAAGCGAATGCCGAAATGGTTGGCCACTGGACGCACGGCGTACACCCGGCCCCGGCAGGCGTACTGGGTCTCGCCACACGGCTCGTTCAGGATCGTGACCTTCCCATCCTGTTCATCGCGCACGGCCATGGTGGTCGAGCCGCCGCCGTCCTGGTTGGCGCCGATCCATGCCCCGTGACGCACCAGTATCGCTGCCACCTCGCTGAAGTTCATGCCGGAGCGCGCGTTCCGGCTGGTGGCTTCTTTCCCATCCACGGCCACCAGGATCGCATATTTCCCGTCTCGGCTGAATCCCAGCGCGGTCCGCGGATCAATGTCCGTCCGATTGATCCGGGGGCTGATCCGACCTTGCTCGACCAGGATATTCGGGAAGCTCAGCGCGTTCCACATATCCTTGCTGGCCGGCCTGGTCGTCGAGACCCGGTTGCGCTTGTCAAGATAGAAGGACGCCTGGTTGCCCCTGGGGCCATAGATCCTGCCCTGGCTCGCATTTTCCCCCGTGGTTTGAAGCCGGCTGCGGCCGACGTTACGGGCAAACCTCCAGCCATCTCCGTTGATCGCAATGTCCATGTGGTACTTCTGCAGAAAGGTGGGCACCATCGACACCCCCCGCGGCGGCGGCGTGATGAAGATCTCGGCGTGGGTCAGGTCAACCCGGATCACATGATATTGGACGTCTCCGCGGCTCAGCCGGGCAATGTAGCGCCGGTACTCGGCATTGCCGTCAAACATCATGCGCTGCTCCACCGGGTCGTCGTCCGGCACGGGCAAGGGCGGCGTCACCACAACCGGCGGAGCCCCCTCAGGGGTGTAGTAGCGCGCGATCACCGCCGCCCGCGTGCCTTCATTAAAGACCCCGTCGGAAAGCACCCCCAGGGCCGCCTGCAGGTTGACCAGCGAAGCCTTGGTGCGTGGGCCAAACAGCCCGGGCCCGGTGGACACCTGCGCGTTGGACATGAACCCGCTCCGCACCAGCAGGTCTTGCAGCTTCAGCACCTGTATGCCCTTGTCACCGGGGGCAAGCGGCGGCACCGGAACCTGCCATTGGATGCGGTCCTGCAGCTGCTCCTCGGGGGTCCCGGCGCGCTGCGGATCGCAGAACGCCGCGAAGGTATCCTCGCTGCCGTTGAAGTAGTTCATGTCCGCCATCTTCTCCCCATTTGACGGAAAGCCATAGTCGGCACTGGGGAAGCGCTCGGTGAACTGCCAGAAATCCCAGTTGGCGAAGGGCTTGGGAACTTGGGGAAAGTCAGTCGAGTAGCGCGCGATCCACAGCCGGAGCGACGAGAAGTGATCGGGCAGGGCCGGCACGGCATCGTTGAGCCGGCTGAACGTCGAATACACTCCCAGCGAGCGGCCGGTCGTATCGCGGAAGAGATCCACATAGCGGATCAGATCACGCGCGGTGACGATCCCTTCGTAGTCCAGCCACGGTACGAAATCATGCGGATAGTCGCGCAGCAGGTCGGCATACATCCGGACCTGGTCTTTGATCGGGCTCCCGCTTTCCGGGAGCAGCCATTGATACGTGCTGACGGGTACCCCGGCGTCGCGGGCGCGGGTGTAGTTGCGCACAAAATACGGATCCACCCCCGTGCCGTTCAGGGCCTTGATGATCACAAACTTCGCACCGGCCGCCTTGTACTTGTGAAAGTCGACCTCAAGCGTCCAGAACGAGGTATCCGCGCCGTAAACCGGGTAGTCAGGATTAAGCAAGCCGGAAGGGTCGGGGCTCATCGGTGCAGTGTCGCTCCCATGGCAGGATATCGGATCGCGGCAAACGAAGCGTCTGCTCGCAGGCTCGTTGTACCACACCGGAACCGCCCACATCACCCCAGATTTGCGTAGGGCGCGCTGGGCAATTAGAGGGGACGCGTATCAGCCCGGGACAACCGGCCCCAGGACGCGTGCAGGCGTTTGATCCGGCGCCAGACGCGGGCCTGCACTAGGGAGTGAACAACGGCGCCGGTCGCTAAGGGGCGAAGAAAACCACGAGCTGCTTCATCAGCTGCGGGCTGTAGTGCCGAAACCGGCCATAGTTCTCGGCCAGCGCCAGCAGCAGGCTGGTCCCAACGCTCGCAAGCGCCACGCAGACGGCAACCAGTGTGTACAGCCGGCGAATCACGGGTCTCCGCTGCAGCCAGCGGTAGCCCTGGAAGGCTCCCAGCACGGAGAGCAGCATCAGGGAAGGCAGGAACTCCGCCAGATACCGCATCCTGACATCATAGTAGAGGAGCACCACGCCAGCCGCAGGCACCAGCGCCGCACCCAACACGATCAAGGTCCACAGCTGCCACCGCCGGCCATCGTCATCGCGTGCACGCCCTCGCCGGCGGTTCCATGACAGGGCCAGCGCGCCCAGGTTTGCCGCAGCAGCCAGGGAGAAGACCGTGAATGGCACCGCCCATAGCAGGCCGGTGCTTGCTTCCAGGTGATATCGGCCGGCCTCTCCAGCATATTGGAAGCGCGGGTTCACGAAATAGGTTGCTGCAACGAAGGGAAATCGCGGCTGCGTTTCAAACGGATTGAGCAGGTACATCCACACGTTCGGCGCCGCATAGGCAAGCGAGAAGCTCTGAGAATCTTCCGTGCTCAGATTATCGAAGCTCAGCACGTAGCGGTACCCCGTTTCCAGCGGCGATCCAAACCGCGACCAGTTGTACCAGCCGAGCGCCAGCACCACCAGGGCCAGCGGCACGGCGTGCACTGATGCGGCTGCCATCTTCTTCAGGATCGGCTTGGCCCGCTCGCCCGCAGTGGCTGCCCGGATCATCAGGATGGTGGTCAGCGCGACCACCGGAACCACCAGCAGCGTTCGCGAGGCGGCGGCCAGGGCCCACAAAGCGGCTGCCACGATCAGCTTGGATCGGGACCCAGCCGGCGCCTTCTGTCCTGTCACCGCAAAGTAAAGCCCTCCGACAAGAAAGAACTGACCCGCGGCAATGGTGGCTTCATAGATGGCGGCGTTGCTGAGCATGGCAGGGATCGGGTGCGCCAACCCCGCAGCCGTCATTCCCACCAGCGCCAGCAGGAACGGAACCTCCGCATAAAGGCCCCTCCACACTTCCAGGATTATGAGCACCGTGAAGAATAGCACTCCCACCAGAAAGGCAAAAGTCAGGATGTGATCGCCTATGGGGTGCGCCGAGAAGGACCTGACCGCGGAAACGAGGAGTGCGGGAACCGGCCCCCAATACACGTAGAACTTTCCACGGTAGTACGAGAGGTCATAGACTTCGTCGACAAAGGCCTTCAGCTCCGGATCCTGCTTCCGGGCAGTCGCGTCATACGGGTCAGCTACCGCGCGCAGCGCAGCGGAGGGTTCTACGTCCAGGTATACATGACCGCGCAGAAAAGCCCTCGCAAGATCATCGTAGTACCGGCTCATTTCGGGCCAGGTGCTCCAGGTGCCCGCGCTCCCCAGGAACACATACGCCGCCACGATCAGCACCACGACCGAACCCGCGAGTCCCCGCACCCACTTCTGTCGGGCGGAGGGCGATGGCTGGATCTGCCCTAAGGCCTGGAATGCGGCGCCCAGCCGTGACCGCAGCATCCTGCCCAGGGTGCTGCGGCTGGAGAACAGCCACGAGGTCGCAAGCATCGCGGCGCCGGCACAGAACAGCAGGATCCTGCCCGGCCCCCAGGCGGTATTGTGATCCAGCCCGAGCCGGGTAGCCAGCACAGCCGC
>DATIPW010000069.1:0-5137 GCA_035471605.1 Anaerolineales bacterium
TGCTACTTCTTGCTGCTGGCTGGCTTGCTCTTCTCGTACTGGCTCTTGCCCCAGTAGTACACACCCAGACCCATGAAGAAGATCGCGCCCGCCACGGCTCCGCCGAGCAGGAAGATCAGGACGAATAGCTGGCTTCCGGTCATGGCTCGTTGCTCCTTTCGTTGGTGAGCCTCATTGCCCCTCGGATGTGGAATGTCCGTGTGCCGAGTGGCAGCGCCCGTTCCTCAGCAGAGCGCGTCGCGCCGCCAGGCCTGCGGCACACTAGGCGACGGTCAGGACCAAGTTGCCCTTTTTGGCGCCGGTTTCCACATAACGGTGAGCCTCGGCGGCTTGCTCCAGCGGAAAGGTTCGGTCGATCACCGGTCGCAGGCTGCCGGCCTCGATCAGCTCCTTGAGTCGCAGTAAGTCCTGGGTCCGCTGCTCTGTGGTCCCCAGGATGGCCTTCTTCCCCATCAGCGGCGGCATCCACAGGGCCCGGATCATGTCCGCCGGTCGCGGGTTTGCCAGGACATAGCGCCCCCCGGCATTCAGCGATCGCAGGCTGCGGCCGAAGTGGCTCTTGCCCACGGCGTCGAAGATCACGTCATACCTCTCGCCGCTGGCAGTGAAATCCACTTGCATGTAGTCCAGGACGTGGTCCGCGCCGATGGAGCGCAGCATGTCGAGTTTGTCCACCCGGTCTATGGCTGTGACCTCGGCCCCGTAGTGCCTGGCGAGCTGAACGCCATACGTGCCAATGCTGCCTCCCGCGCCGCAGATCGCGACCCGCTCGCCGTGCCGGACGTCCGCCTTGCCCAGGAAGTGCAGGGCTTCCAGCCCGCCAAGGGGCACGGCAGCTGCTTGCTCATAGGTCAGGTTGGCGGGCATGGCGGCCAGCACGCCCTCTCCGTTCTCCGCAGGCAGACAGATGTATTCCGCATACGCGCCGAAGACCATGCCGGGAGTGCCAAACACTCGGTCGCCGGCCTTGAAGCGCCGAACGTTCTTGCCCGCCGCCTCCACGTCGCCGGCCAACTCCTGCCCCAGCGTCTTCTGCATGGGTGCCTGCCAGCCGAAATACAGGCGCAGGGGAAGTGCCAGGTAGAACGGCAGCCTGAGGCTTCGTAGTTCGCAATCGCCCATGCTGACCGTGGTGGCCCGAATTCGGATCAGAACCTCGTGGTCTTTGGGCGCCGGCTTCTCGGTTTCGGTGGGCTGCAGAACCTCCGGAGGCCCGTACGCTGTCCACGCAATGGATTTCATGACGGCCCATTCCGGGCTTCCCCATTCCCGGCCGCAGACAGGGTCAAAACCACACTTCCCTTCTTGTGCCCCTGTGCCACGTACCAGTAGGCCTCTGCCGCCTCTTCCAAGGGATGGCGCCGGTCAATGACCGCCCGTATCTGGCCGGCATCGGCGAGTTCCCGGATGAAGCGCAGCATCTCGGCTTTCTTCCCGGATGACCGCAGACCCGCCGCCGCAAACATCCCCCTCTTGGCTGCCCGGGGACGCGGCCACAGCCGCTGCAGCAGCACGGAGGGCGCGGGGAATGTCGTCAGGTAGATCCCTCCGGGCTTCAAGGCCTCCTGGCAGCGCGCAAATGAGCTCTTGGCGACCGTATCGAAAATGATGTCATACGCCGCAGGCCGCCGGGTGAAATCCTCGGCGGTATAGTCGAGTACCTGCTCGGCTCCCAGCGACTTCACCAGGTCCAGGTTCGACGTGCTGCACACGCCGGTCACGTGCGCGCCGTAGTGCCTGGCCAGCTGCACCGCAAAGGTCCCCACCGACCCCGATGCGCCGTGGATCAGTACGTGCTGCCCGGCCCGCACGCGCGCCACGTCACGGAGAAAGGTTACGGCCGTGATACCCCCGTCGACGATCGCGGCGGCCTCGGCAAACGTCATGCCGGCCGGCATGATGGCCAGGGCTCCGTTCTCGGGCAGACAGATGTATTCAGCGTGCGCCCCCAGCTTGAAGCCCGTGCTGGCGTACACGCGCTCACCCGGCTTCAACAAGCGCACGTCCCTGCCCGCTGACTCGATCTCGCCGGCCAGCGAATCTCCGGGAATCGTGTACTTGCCATCTTGATTGCCGCCGGCGAACGCGGACCGCGAGTTCGGGCTGCCCAACTGCACCGGGTCCGTTGAATTCACGGCCGCGGCGTGCACGCGTATCAGGACTTCCCCGGCCTTGGGAACAGGCTTCGGCACCTCGCCCAACTGCAGGGTTTTCGGACGCCGATACTTCGGTATCACAAGCGCTCTCATCCGTCTCCTGCCCTCCCCCTCTGAAGGTCTGATTCTTCCTGCGGGTTCCTGCCCCGGTCAACAGTGCGTCGCCCTTCTTTGCACCATCCCACCCGACCTCGGCTGCACGTCGTACCGGGCAACGAGATCAGCGCATCCATCGCGGCCGCCCGAGGCGGTGACCTGCGCCATGCTGCTCCATCGACTGCCTGGATGCTGGCCCACGCCATTCCGGTTCACCCGGAAGCGGTCCCGGCTGCTGCCTCCAGCTCAGTGCTGAAACCTTTGAAGCCTTTCCACAAGAGCCAGAACAGCAGCAATAGCTCGCCGACGAAGGTGAACATCGTGATTTCCAGACCGTAGCCGGCCGATAGCACCTTTCCCAGGCTGTCCACCAAGTACCCCAGGCCGGCAAGCAGCAGCACGGCCCCCAACCATTTGGGAACGTAGGTCGCCCGCGAAGCCACATAGCCGACCAGCAGCAAGTGGACGCCGAAGACGCCCAATCCAAGGCCCCAGCCGGAGGTGAAGGCATCCACCGACCCCATCACCTGAGCGCTCATCTGCTCGGCCGAAAACGCTGAAGAGTAGCCCTGCCCATCCAGCAGCTGCGGCACCCGGGCCAGGTTGGCCAAGGCGCTGGCGAACACGGCGGCATAGGCCACCCGGAACCATGCTGCCAGCAACGAAAGGGCTCTACTGGCAGGCGCAAGCACGATATACAGCCCCCAGGCCACGGCAATGTCAAGCATCGCGATGGCCAGCAGGCAGCCAGTGGCGAGCCGGAACTGCCCCATCGAGGCCGCGATATGGCTCGAGGTCGCAGCCGCATTGCCCGGAACGATCAATGTCTCAAGAACGGCGAAGTTGGCGTAGATTGCCAGGATCGTCATCAGCAGCAGCCCAAACCCTGCCACAACTGCCCCATTTCGCATCGACGCACGCGCCATGCCACCAGAATTCATGTTCACTCCTCCTTGTGCTTGCAAGCCACTCGCGCGCTGAACCACAGATTTCGCGCAGGGCCCTCCAATGCCACGGCGGGGGCAGGCCGGCACCGCCCCACACGCCGGACAGATCTTAACCGCGAGTCAGCTAGCGCGTCAGCCCGAGGTAGGCGAGCAGGATGCCCATCGCCAGGTTGGCGATCGCGCCGGCGGCATTCGATACCAGGACCGCGCCCAGCGCGAAGATCGCGCCTGCCGCCAGTCCCGCCGCCACCAGTGGACCGCGGCTCAGGATGCACACCGCAACCACCAGCTGGAACACAATCATCAGAGCGGTGAAGAACCTGGCGCGCGGGATCACGATGGTTCGAACCAGTGTGCGGGCGACGGGCCAGAGGGCCCCGTCCGCGAAGCTCCCGTAGAACTCCGCCCCATGCCTCATTGTGTACAGGGTATTGAAGACCGCACCGATCAGGAAGAGCAGCCCAAAGGCGATCTCCACCACGCTGCGCATGGCCGTGCGTCTCCGCCCGCGCTAGGCCGCCGGGCGCGCCTGGGCACTGCCGGTCTTGACCAGACCGGTCACGTAGGTCGAAGCGAAGATCAGGGCGAAGGGGATCCAGGTCCCCAGCGGGCTGGCGAACATCTCCAGGCTTCGATTGATCACCAATGCCACCAGGAAGAAGTCCACCAGGATCACGAAGGAAACGAAGATGACGGCGGTGCGCAGCGGCGACGTATAGTTGTATTTGCTGAAATACACAACGGACACGGCCGTGAAGAAGATCGGCGCGCCGATGGCGTGAATGATCAGCGCATTCTCTTGCGTGGTCGTGGCCATGCCAATGCCCATGGTCGCCCCGCACAGCGCCCAGCCGA
The DNA here is from genome assembly GCA_035471605.1 of Anaerolineales bacterium. Taxonomy (GTDB): domain Bacteria; phylum Chloroflexota; class Anaerolineae; order Anaerolineales; family Villigracilaceae; genus Fen-1038. The sequence goes on from DATIPW010000069.1 coordinate 4,055, forward strand.
CGAAAGCGTGCGCCAGGATCGTCAACGTCTTCCTGTTCATTCCATCCTCCTCTGTTGGCCCCTCCGCTTGTTCCCCACGGCGCCTCCCAGGCAACCGTCGCCTTCTAGGATGGCCGGGCCGCGCCCCCAACCTTCGCCGCCGCGGCCCGACCGTGGCGCCGGTGCAGCAGCCAGAACACGAGCAGCCCGAAAATGAAATTGGAGCTGGCGGTTTCGATGAAGTGCGACAGGCGGACACTCGGATCGGGCATGATGCTGTTGGGCGTGAAATGTACGATGTTCATGGGCAGCGCGTACAACAAGCCCAGGATGACCGCGCCCTGCCAGGCGCTCCCTTTTGTCATGCGTATCACCGGCGCGCCGAACAGCACCCACAGCCCGGCCCGGAAGATCTGCAGCACCAGCATTTTCACAGGATCAAATATCTGGGGATCGAGCCCGCCGCCGTACATCTCGCGCAAGGCCGGGTTGCTCCAGGCCACCAGCTGTCCAAACCCCGCATACAGGACCACATACAGCAAGGCGATGACAACCATCTTCCACAGCCACTGGCCGACGGGCATCACCAGCCGCGCGTTCGGCGCGGGGTCCGGAACGGCGCGGGCGCGGCCCAGCAGCCACACCGCGAACGGCACGCTGATCACCACCGCCGGAATCGATGACGCCGTCAGCCCGGGAAGCCATTCCGGCCGAATCCCGAGCGCGGGGCCGAAATAAGCGGCTTCGATCATGGCCATCACCGTCATGACGCCGTACAGCGAGAACGCCACGGCGGCCATCAACTTCAACCCGCTCCAGCGGGCGCGCAGGATCAGCACCGTCATCACCGCCGCGTCCACGCCAGCCGTCAGCAGCAGGCCGGGCACCACCCCTCCCATCTGCTCCTGCGGCGGCGGAGGCACCCCCGCCTCCAACACGGAACTCCCCACTACGAAAGTAATCAGATACACGACGGTGATCAGAAGCCACTTGAACAGGAGCCTCAGCGACGCCATGATCTACTCCCCCCAGCCACGGCTTCGATCAGCCTTGGCCATCGAACGCTGAACTGTTCCATTGACCACCTGTCCTTCCGGGATCGCG
>DATIPW010000070.1:0-2971 GCA_035471605.1 Anaerolineales bacterium
GCGCGCCCTCGGCCGGCCGCAATTCGGGCCGCCAACCGAGGGGACAGCCTTTCATGCCGGCTTGGTGGGCCTTTGCCCCGCCAGGAATGCCGCATCCTCGTCGCTCAGCGACGCGCCGCGCAACATGTCGGGCCGGCGCTGTGCCGTGCGCAGCAGGGACTGCTCATGGCGCCAGCGTGCGATCCTGGCGTGGTCGCCCGAAAGGAGGACCTCGGGCACGCGCTGGCCCCGGAACTCCGGGGGCCGGGTGAAGTGGGGATGCTCCAGCAAGCCAGCGCTGTGCGAATCAGACTGCGCCCCGTTCGGATGGCCCAGCGCTCCGGGCAGCAGCCTAGTGACGGCATCCATCAAGACCAAGGCCGGAAGTTCGCCGCCCGTGAGCACAAAATCCCCCATCGAGATCTCATCGGTGGCCAGGTGGGTGCGAATGCGCTCATCCACCCCTTCATATCGCCCGCAGATCACGGCGATCCTGCGGTGGCGCGAGAGCTCCCGGGCGATCGTCTGCGAGAACACCCGGCCCTGGGGGGTGAGCAGGATGATGGGGCACGGGGCGGCGGCGGGCCCCGAGAAGTTCAACACCGATTCCACAGCCTCGAACACCGGCTCAGGTTTCATCACCATGCCGCCGCCGCCCCCGTAGGGGACGTCATCCGTGGTGTGGTGCCGGTCGTGCGTGAAGTCGCGGATATTGTGGAGATGGACGGAGATCAGCCGACTTTGCTGTGCACGCAGCAGGATGCTGCTCTGCAGATAAGGACCAAAGACTTCCGGCAGCAGCGTGAAGATCTCAAAGTCCACGAGGCCATTCTAGCATACGCGGCAGAACCGTCGTCGCGTGTGGCTGCGCGCCCGGCTTGCACGTACGCTGACGCGTAGCCGCCGTCTGCGACGCCGACCTTAGCACCACCTGAGAGCCGCTGCTTGACGCTGGTTTGAGGCGAATGGTAAGATGCTTCGCACCCCTGCAGTTGCCCGATCCGGGCGCTCAGCGGTGGCGGAAACGCCTGAATCAGGGGGCGGCCGGATTCCCAGGAAGAGCAAATGTATCTACGGGGCAGCAAATGGAGCATGAATCGTCGGCGCCAGCATTTCAACTGGTTCCGCATCATCGTGCTGACTCTGCTGATTGCGGCCGGGCTCTACCTGAATCGCTACGTCATTCCGGCCGCGCCGGCCATGTTTCAGGCCACGGCCACCGCGACCCTGCCGCCTGAAGCATACCTGACGGACGCAGCCCAGCTCTTCGACCAGGGCAAGCTGAACCAGGCGATCGAGGTCTACCAGAAGGCGGTGGCCGTCGCCCCCGACGACGCCGCCATCTACGTATCGATGGCCCAGGTGCAGGTGTTTGCCGGTGACTACGACGGGGCGCAGGCCAGCGCAGAGAAGGCGCTGCTGCTCAGCCCGAGCAACTCCATGGCGCATGCCGTTCGCGCCTGGGTGCTGGACTTCCAGGGTAACCCACTGGAAGCGGAGGCATCCATCAAGCGGGCGTTGGAACTGGATCCGAACAATGCCGCCGCCCACGCCTTCTACGCTGAGATCCTCATCGATCAGGGTCCCAACAATGCGCTGCGCGCCGCCGAGGAGTCCAAGATAGCCCAGCAGCTCGCTCCCGACAGTTTGATCAGCCACCGGGCTCGAGGGTATGTGCTGGAGGCCACCGCCAACTATGAAGAGGCGGTTCGCGAGTATGAGGCGGCGATCGCCATAAACCCCAATATCCCGGACCTGCACCTGCAGTTGGGCATCAACTACAGCGCGCTCGGGATTTACGATCAGGCGGTTCAGGAGTTCAGCAGTGCCAACGCGCTCAATCCCGCCGACCCGATGCCCGACTACCTGAGCTCCCGCACCTATGCAACGGTGGGTGAGTTTGCCAAGGCGCGCCAGTATGCGGAGACGGCCGTCAAGGATGAGCCCACGAATCCCAGATATCACGGCAACTTGGGCGTCATGTACTTTCGCACGGCCCTGTTCGAGGAGGCAGCCCGGGAGCTGAGTCTCGCGGTGAACGGCGGGCTGGCCGAAACCGGCGAGAAAGTTGAGCCCATCGAGCTCGTTCCCAATTCCCCGCGCATCGCCGAGATCTACTTTACGCAGGCTCTGGTGCTCTCCAAGATCGGTCGCTGCGGCGAGGTCCTTCAAGTCGCCCAATTGGTCCAAACACGCATCCCCACTGACGAGATTGCCGTCGCCAATGTGCAGGCGGCGGTTGACGCCTGCGGGGAAAGCCTGACGGCCGAGAGCAGCCCGGCCGCGAGCTCGGCCACGCCGGAGGCGTTGGCGGAAGCGACCCAGACCCCAGGCGCGACGCCAATGCCATGAACCTCTCCCCCCGCCGCCCGATCTTCAACCGGCGCGCCGAATCCAGCGCGTATCGCGTGTTTTTCCTCGCGCTGCTGGTGCTCGGGGGATTCTGGCTGATCATCCAGCTCCAGGAAGGCCGAATCGAGTCCCCGTTTGCTGCTCCCCCGACCCCGACACGTACGTCCGCCTCCCTTGCCTTGGAGGGCGATGCTCAGTTCACGGCCGGCGACTTGAACAGGGCCATCACGGCCTACCAGGAGGCGGTGCGCGTCAATCCTGATGACGGCCAATCCTGGGCGCTCCTCTCCCGGATCCAAACCTATTCCTCGGCGCTTCTGACAACCGACGCGGAACGCGCCGCCCGGCTCACCCAGGCTCTCGAGTCAGCCCGCCAGGCGACGGCTGTGGTGCCGGACGACAGCACCGCGCATGCCGTGCTGGCTTTTGCCCTGGATTGGAACGCCGACCCATCGCTGGTTGACGAGCCGCAGGTTCAGGCGTATCTGACCGAAGCCGACACCGAGGCCATTCGCGCCCTGCAGCTGGACGCGACCAATACCCTGGCCCTGGCCTTCTACGCCGAAATCCTGGTGGATCAGCAGAAATGGACGCAGGCCGAGCAGTACATCAAGCAGGCCGTGAGCCGAGATCCCTCGCT
>DATIPW010000071.1:0-3245 GCA_035471605.1 Anaerolineales bacterium
GAGGCGTCGTCATCCAGATAGTAGAGCTGTCGGGAGATGTTGGCCAAGACCCTGAGGAACGGCACGTGCCGGGCGATGATTTTCAGGTCGCTGCGATCAATGGCAGCGAACAGCGCGAGGGTATCTGTCATGCCGGGATGATTGGAAAGGACGAGCAGCGGACCGACCGGCGGTATATGCTCCCGGCCGAAGACGCGCAAACCACCCGCCAACTGGCGCAGCAACCTGATCGAGGCCGAAGGAAGCCCCGACCGTCCCACATCGTTGTCGTAGTCCAAGACGCGCCGCGCGAAGCCCCGTGCCGGCCCCGCCCCCAGCGCGCGCACGATCGCCCGCAGCGGACGCCGGCGCTGCCAGCCCAAAGCGTTCACCAGGTCGTCTAGGTTGATCTCGGTGAGGGTCTCGATCTGCGAGCGCATGCGCCTTGGACGCTCCACGAGCAAGACGGGGCATCCAAGCGCCGGCTCGGCGGCCGCTGCGGCCCGCTTCTGTCGGCACAGTATAGCACGGTGCACCTAGCTGGGTCCGCAAATGATCTCGGGCGTGAGGCGCGCGCCGGCCTACCACGCGTGCGCAGCATCCCGGGGCATCGCAGCCGGTGTGCTGGTGCTCAGGCCCAGCACCTGCCAATGGGGTGGGCCCGACACCGACCGGGGCAACCTCGCGTCCACCGTGGCGGGTACGTCAGCTGCATGCGTCTTGGCCAGAATCGCCGCTAACCGTCAAGCGTGGCGCTGCCGCATCGCCACCAGGAAGTCGCGGGCGCGCTCAGTTGTCTGATCCCAGGTGGGGAACGAATGGAAGCGTTCCAGGGCCTGCAAGCCAAGGCGAACGAGATGCTGCCGGTCCTGCGCAAGCCCCCGTATGCGGTCCGCCAGGCCGCGGACATCCCCCGGATCCACCACAAAGCCGTCAACGCCGTCACGGATCAGACCCGGTACTGCTCCGGCGCGCGAGCCCAGGGCGGGCAGGCCATGCGCCATGCCCTCCAGGTAGGCGATCCCGAAACCTTCGTAGTACGAGGGCAGTACCATCGCGTGGGACGCACGCAGAGTCGACTCCAGTTCGTGATCGCCGAGTTCGCCTTGGAACGTCACTGGAAGTCCCAGAGCGGAGACCGTGCGGCGCATCTTTTCGGCGAATTCGGGCTTCGCCGAGGATGGACCAATGACGTCCAAGTGCAGGGCTTCTCCCTGCAAAATGCTGAGCGCTGCCAGCAGGATATCCAGACCCTTGCCCGGGATGATGCTACCCAAGGCCACAAGTCGCAGCGGGCCCGCTTGCCGTGCGCGGGCACGAACATGCTCGGGCCGCGACTCCCCGAGTCGATCGCCCCCGGGTGTCGCAATGACATGGGGAGATGACTGCCCTGTCAGGCGCGTCACCGAGGCGCGGGTGGTCTCGGAATTGAAGATGAAACCATCGGCGCTTCTCAAGTACCTTTGCTCAACGGCTGCGAAAAGAGCATTCTGCCACGGCGGCCTGCGTTCAGAGGAACGCAGATGGTGGACGATGGCCACGATCGGCGGCTGCCCGCGGCGCTTGTTCGCCAGGAACAAAGAAGGATGGCACAGTTCATCCTGGATCACGACATCGACGGCGTCATCCACCTGGAATGCAAGGTTGTCCAACAGGTTGCGCGCATAGGCACGACGCCGGAGAGACGTGACTCTGATTTGGTCGCCGCGTTCTTGCAGCTTTCGGACAAGCATGCGATCATACAGGTAGCCCCCGCTGCGGGTCTCAAGTGAACCATAGATCACCAGGCCGATCTTCATGGGCAAGAAGAGGGCGTACTGGGCGCCGACGCGGTTCGAAAGCGCTGGCTAGGCGCGAACCACGTAGGCGGCCCACGCCGAATCGTCCTCCCAGAGCACAACCTTAATCATCGAGACTCCTGGATTTGCCAGCTGTGCATCGATGCCCTCGGCCAAGATGCGCGCAAAGTGCTCCAGGCTGGGATTCAGCCCGGCAAACTCGGGAAGATCGTTGAGCAATTGATCTCGATACCGATCGATCAGCCCGTCGAGGTGTTTCTCCACATCCAGGATATCCACCAGGAACCCATGCGAATCCAATTTTGTTCCGCCCAGTTGAAGCTCAAAGAGAAAACGGTGTGAATTTGGGAGATTCTCCCGACCCCAATCTCCGCCGACGAGGGCATGGCGCGCAATGAAGGTTCGGCGAACAGCCAATGTGTACATTCCGTCTCCTTAGCTTTGCCGGCAAGCCGGGTCGGATCAATTGTACGTCAGCACGACTTGGATCGCCTTCTCCGGCGATTCATCCAGCAGGCTGTACGCTTCCGCGGCTCTCTCAAGCGGGAATCGGTGGGTGATCCAACGCTCGGGGCGAATGCTGCCGAGGGTGTCCCAAGCCACTCGGAACCGCCGCGATTTGTCCCAGCGTCCTCGCAGTTCCGGGGCGATCGTGCTCACTTGCGAGGAGATCAGCCGGACACGTCGGCGGTGGTAGCGGCCCCCAAGCTCCAAAGGCGCAGCCTTGCTCCCGAACCAAGATCCCATGACGATGCGTGCGCTGTAGGCCGCCAGCGAGATCGCGTCATTGACGGCGGACGGGTTGCCCGTGAGTTCCACAATGGCATCAAAACCTATGCCGGTGCCGCCCGTGTGAGAGAGCGCCAAGGATCGGAAGTCCGGACTCGCCGGATCCAGGACCACGGTCGCTCCCAGATCCTTGGAAGCCTGCCGCCGAATGGCATGAAGATCGGCCGTCAGGAGAAGCTCAAGCGGAAACTTGCGCAACAAGGCGGAGGTCAGCAACCCAACGACCCCCTGACCCAGGACCAGGATCCGCTCGCCCAGCAGCGGTCCCGTGTCTTGCACAAGGTTCACAGCCGTTTCCAGGTTGGCCAGGAACACTGCCGCGTCTGCGGTCACGCCTTGCGGTGCGGGAATCAGCGCCGCAAGCGGCGCGACGAAGTGTGACGCGTGCGGCTGAAAGCCAAAGACCAGGCGCCCCTGCCACCCGGGATCCACATCGGCGCCAATTTGCAGCACCCTTCCCACAGCACAGTAGCCAAACGTCGTCGGATAGGCCAGTGCGCCGGCAATTGGATCCAGATCAAGTCCCTCAGGAGCGGGAATTTCGCCGCGGAACAGCAGCAGCTCCGTGCCCCCGCTGACACCGGACAAGACCGTCTGGACAAGGACTTCATCCTCGCCCGGCGAAGGCATGGCCTCCGTTCTCAGCTCGACGCGTCGCCGACCCACGAAGTACAGAGC
>DATIPW010000072.1:0-2135 GCA_035471605.1 Anaerolineales bacterium
GATCGATAGGCCCCGGAAGCGAATTCCTTCGGCGGGATCCACGTACGAGATGTCGCTCAGCAGCACCTTCACATCGCGCATCCCACCGATGATCTGGCCTGCAGTGACCCGATCCACCACAACCTCCGCGTGTTCACTGGCTAGTGCCTTCATCCGATCGCGGGCCTCTGGAAGCTTCGATGCTATCTTGTCGTGCAAAATCATTTGTCCTCCAAAACCGTTCTTATTCGTCCCGGATCCAGCACCCTAGATCTTGACCAGCTTCTTGAGCGCTTCATGCGTTTCCCTCACGGCGGCGGCGGACCTTTCAAGCTGGGCCTGTTCGTCCGCAGTGAGCTTGTACTCCACGATCCTGGACATCCCATGGCGGTTGAGCACTGCAGGCACGCCAAAGAAAATGTCCTGCAGCCCATACTCGCCCTGCATATACGCAGAGCACGGAACTACCAGATTGCGGTCCTTCAGGATGGCTTCTGTCATCTGGGCAACTGCTGCCGACGGCGCATAGTAGGCCGATCCTGTCTTGAGAAGATTCACAATCTCTCCGCCACCCTTGCGCGTGCGGCTGACGATGGCATCCAGCTTGGCTGGGGCGAGGTACTCACTCAACGGAATGCCGGCCACGTTGGAATGCCGCGTAAGAGGGATCATCTCATCACCGTGGCCTCCCAGGACATAGCACTGCACGTTCTCGACGCTGACGCCCGTTTCCTGCGCAACGAAAGCTCGCATGCGGGCCGAGTCAAGAACGCCAGCCTGGCCCACAACACGCGACCTTGGCAGCTGAGTGCGCTTCAGTGTCAGGTAGGCCATCGTATCCAGCGGATTCGTGAGCACTATATAGATGGCATCCGGTGAGTGCTTCAGTGTCTCGCGCGCGGCCTTTCCGACAATCTCAGCGTTGGCGCTCAGCAAGTCGTCGCGACTCATACCCGGCTTTCGCGGCAGACCGGCGGTCAGGATGATGATATCGGAGCCGCGCGTGGCGGCGAAGTCATTGGACCCGACGATGTCGACGTCGCGCGAGATGATCGGCATGGCCTGGAGCATATCCAATGCCTTGCCCTGGGGCATCCCCTCCAGCACGTCCACCAAGACCAGATCCCCCAAGTCCCGCTCCGCCAGCCAATGAGCGGTTGTGGCACCGGTCATTCCCGCACCAATAATCGAGATTTTCGGCATGTTGCCTCCAACAAACGGTATTTGCCCATTGTATCTGATGGCTCACGTCTGCGGCCCGCAGCCCCAGCAAGAAAGGACTTCCGCCCGCCAAGTCCATGACGAAAGTCCTGTGACGCGACGGCACGGAGCACTCAGTCGGTCTGATCTTCCAGATAGCGGGAGGCTGCAATGGCGGCGGCGGCGCCCATGCCCGCCGAGGTGACGACCTGTCGGAAATGGGGATCGGCCACTTCGCCGGCAGCAAATACCCCGGGGACCGATGTCCCCATTTGAGAATTGATCTTGAGATATCCACGAGGATCCATGTCCAACTGGCCTCGGAATGGCTGCGTGTTGGGTGTGTGACCGATGAAGATAAAGACTCCATCCGCTTCAAGACTCGACTCGGCTCCGCTCGTCACGTCCTTCAGGCGGACCGATTCAACCTTCTCGGCGCCCACTATCTGGGTCACAACCGTGTTCCAGATGAAACTCAGCTTGGGGTGCTCGGCGGCGCGCTTCTGCAACAGGGGGCTCGCCCGCAGTTCATCCCGGCGATGAATGATCGTCACAGCGGCTGCGTAGCGCGTGATGAACAGGGCCTCTTCAAGCGCACTATCGCCGCCGCCGACAATCAATACCTTCCTGTCCTTGAAAAACCAGCCGTCGCAGGTGGCACAGTACGATACGCCGCGACCCGTAAGTTTTTGCTCACCGGGAATGCTGAGCTGATTCGGGCTGGCGCCGGTGGCAATAATCACAGCTTGTGCAGAATACTTCGCAGCGTCGGTCGCAATATGAAATGGACGCACGGAGAAATCCACATGATTGGCCGTGTCGAACTCCACCTTGGCACCAAAGCGCTCCGCCTGCTTCTGGAACAACTCTCCCAGCTGGGCTCCGCCGACACCTTCCGGGAAGCCCGGATAGTTCTCCACTGTGAAGGTCAGCGCAGCCTGGCCACCCAGCTGCAT
>DATIPW010000073.1:0-1909 GCA_035471605.1 Anaerolineales bacterium
TCGAGAAATCCCTCTTCCGCCTCAGTAGTATCCCAGGCGAAGGCCTGATGCTCGGTCCCTGGCGGTGAGCCAATCTCTGTGGCGAACAACTCACGCCACCTGGCAAGATCGCCCTCCTGCGGCGGCCGCGGAAAGAGCAGGAAGTTTCCCCAGTAGAAAGTCGGATTCAACGGGGAACGCACCACCAGGTAGTCCCCGCGATCGATGATCTCCCCGTCAAAACGCGGGAAGATCAGGTCCGTGCGGTAGCCAAGGGAGTGGACTTTCATGTCTGACGCCCAGGGTGCGGTGCGGCCAAGAAGGCCCTGGAGCGCCTGATTATCTCATGCTTGCAGCACGGGCGCACCACGCGCTGCAGGGCGGCTCGCCAACGGCGGGGATTGGCCGCGGCGGCCTTCGTTGACGACTCGTGCATCGTCATGGTAATATTCCCCCGCGAAACCCAGCCTCTGGCTGGATTTGCGTCTATGTATCCGGCGGGTAAATGGCCCGCCCACGAAGGAGAGGCGTATCAGCGCAAACGAATATCGAGTAAACGAGGGCATCCGCGTGGCGGAGGTGCGCCTCATCGGACCGGACGGCGGAAACGTCGGAGTTGTGACCATCCGGCAGGCGCTCCAGATGGCACGGGATGCAGAGCTGGACTTGGTAGAGATCTCGCCGGGGGCCGATCCGCCGGTGTGTCGGGTGATGGACTTCGGCAAGTTCATCTACGAGCGGGCCAAGAAGGAAAAAGAGGCCAAGCGTTCCCAGACCAAGATCGAGATCAAGGAAATCCGCCTCCGCCCCAAGACCGCCTCCGGCCATCGCGGCTACAAAGTGGACGATGCCCGGCGCTGGCTGAAGCAAGGGCACAAGGTCCGCGTGACCATTCGCTTCCGCGGGCGCGAGATGGACTATCCGGAGATCGCCCTCGAAGATCTGCGGGAAATCGCCGAATCGCTGTCCGATCTCAGCGTGGTCGAGCAGGCGCCGGTCATGGAAGGGCGCACGATGCTTGTGCTTTTGGCGCCCGCCAAGCCCTCGGCGAAGAAGAAGGAAAAGGCCGAGGCCCCCGCGACGGCTCCTGCTCAGGCTGCAGCCAAACCCAACGCCTAGGCTCGACCGCCCTACTCGAAAAACTTGTTGCAGGAAGGACTTGCGGAGGTAGCTCCACACCTGCCGTGGTGGTGAAATGCCCTTCTGTGCTCTTGCCTAGTGCTCGTCTCTGAAAGGATCGATAACTCGTGCCTCGCAAAGTGAAATCCGGCAAGTTGAAACTCAAGACCCACAAGGCCACCTCCAAGCGTTTCCGCCTCACGGGCGGCGGAAAACTGGTGCGCACCAAGGGTGGCAAGAGCCATCTGCGCCGCAACCGCTCGCGCCGCAGCAAGGCCCTGCTTGCAGAAATGCAGACCGTTGAAGGGCGCAGCATTGTGAAGAACGTCAAGCGCCTGGCCCCGAACATGAAGGAGTAGGGGGCTCCCTTCACATAGTGCAACTTCTGGATGTACGCAACTGATCGGGCCGGGCGGCCTCCAGCCGCCGGTGCCCACTCCCAGCCCGCCCAGGGCCGGAGCAAAGGTCGACGTCCAGGGGTTTGCAGGAGGAAATGAATGACACGCATCAAAGGTGGTCCCCACCGGCACCTGCGCCACAAGAAGGTCCTGAAGTTCACCAAGGGGCAGCGCGGCGCCAAGCATCTACTCTTCCGCAGGGCGAACGAGGCCATGCTCAAGAGCATGTGGTACGCCACACGCGACCGCCGGATGCGCAAGCGCGACCTGCGCCGGCTGTGGATCGCCCGCATCAATGCGGCGGCGCGCCTGAACGGCATCACCTACAGCCGGCTGGTGGCAGCCATGAAGAAGGCGGATATCAGCCTCAATCGCAAGATGCTGGCGGATATTGCCGTGCGAGATCCACAGGC
>DATIPW010000074.1:0-2101 GCA_035471605.1 Anaerolineales bacterium
CTTGGCCGTGGCGCTGCAGGAGGAATGGTGGCAGGGCGCCGCTGCCGGCGATGGTCAAGGACCATCCCTTGAGCCTTTCCCGGACGGACGCAAAGGCGAGCACCAGGGTCTGCAGGTTTTTGTAGGCCTCGAGTCGGCCAAGGCACAGAATCATCTTGGATCGTTGCAGGTCGGCTGTGCGCCAACGCAGGAACAGCGAATACATGGGATGCGGGATGACCACGATCCTATTGGGATGAATTCCTCGCAGCAGCAGCTGCCGACGACCGTGGCGCGTGAGCGCCACCACCTTGTCCGCGAGCCGGATGGTCAACCAGTCGCTGATTCTAATCGCCCAAGGCGCCCCGGGGTGCGGTGTCGGGTCATGCACCGTGTACACAATGGGCTGCTGCACCAGTCGGCACAGCAGGGCAAGAGCCGGATTCCACTCGTGTACTCCCACGATGTGAACCAGGCTTGCATGCAACCCTTGCAACTGGCGCGCCAATCGGTACCACGTGAGCGGATTCAGGTACCGCGCAATGCTGCCAAGCGAATGCTTGCCGGTGTCGACTTGGATTCTGGCTACGGCGCGGGGAAGGTAGCTGAGATCGGCGAGCGATGACGTGACCACCGCAGTATCGGTCAGCTGGGAAAGCGCCCCCGCGACTTCCGCCAGGAAGTGCACCATTCCTCCTCGGCGCGCCAGGGATACCAGAACTACTCTCATGCCCGGCTCCGGTTTCCAGCGGCAGCAATCCGCGTATACATCTCCACCACCTGCGGCTGAATCACGGATGCATCAAGCCGTTCAGTGACCAGTTGGACATTTCTCTCCGCTGCGGTGTCAACGAGCGAATCGTCGAGCAGCCCCCGCCTGATCGCTTCGGCGATCTGTCCAGGTTTGCCTGGTTCCACCAGGAGGCCGTTTTCACCGTGAATGATCCACTCCGCCGTCGATTCCGTGTCGGACTGGATGGGAAATGCCCCCATGGTCATGGCCTCCAACATCGCGTTGGGTACGCCGTCCGTTGCATTCACCCCGATGGCTAGGCGCGCTCCACCGAAGAATTGCAGCATCTCGCGGTGGGGCCGCCTGGGGAGGACACGGATATCGAGCCCGCGCTTTGACCGAAGCTGATCCACGTGCATCGCAATGCCAGGCGACGCCGCGTACACGATGATTTCGTACCCAGGCAACAGGTCGCGGCACATTTCCAGAGCGGCAAGCGCATTTGAGGCGCGCCCTGCCCACCCCTCGTATCCTTTCAGCATGATCAGGCGTCTGTTCGCGATCGGTCCCGGGGTCATCTGTCTGCGCATTGCCTGCACCGGATAGCCACCCGACCCAGGAAGAATTAGGGGAACCTGGCCCCTGAAACCATATTCTCGCGCCAGGATTTCGTCTCGGCGGCAGTCAGGTATCAGGTAGTCACATCTTGCCAGCAGCTGCTTGATGGCTCCAAGATGTTCAGGGAATTTCTGGAAATGGAAGATATCGCTGCCCCACGTTGTGACAATCCAGGGCGCGCCAAGGCTCCCGCCGAGCATGTCCGCCACAGGAGGCACATGGTAGCTTTCAGTCTGCAGCTCAAAGGAATGGATGATATCCGGTCGCAGTGCACGAATTCGAGCAGCCAAGAGCCGTCTGCGTTGTCGGAAGAGGCGACGAGCGATGAAGCCCAGCAGCGAAAGCGGGAAAGGGTCCCAACCGCGAGCCAGAAAATAGGGATGGCCATACGATGGTTCAGAGGCCGCGAGCGGAATGCGACGCGGCAGGAGCAGTGAGTACTCGGTCACGCCCCCTAGCTCTGCGTGGGGCAGACCGCCAAGCATGTCAAAAACATGCAAATCCCATGCCTGTTCGCGAAGCTGGCTGATCCACCGTGCCGTATGGATGCTTACGGCCTGCGCCACGAACAGGATACGCAGTCGCTTGTTACTGTGACGGCGCGGCAGTTCTCGGCTCAAAGGGGAGCTCCACCTCTTGATGACAGCCCGAGGGCACGAAGCCATCCAGCGCGGCGACATCCACACGGAAGCCTTCATCAAACTTGTCGGCCAGACGGCCGGGCGACCACTCGGGCGCGTGCCCGGCGCGATTTTCGAAGACCTTCTGGAC
>DATIPW010000075.1:0-6766 GCA_035471605.1 Anaerolineales bacterium
CGGCGATCACCGGCCTGTGCTGTAACGGGCACTCCCGTGACGGTCTACTCGGCCCCGACCTTTCTTCGTCAGCACTCCCGGGCGACTTCGGCGGCGGCCTGGTGCGGAGACTTCCACCCTGCGTCTCCTTCTCTATCAGCCAGCACGCTGCCTACTCCTCCCGCAGAACGGAGATTATATGCACAGGGCGCCGGCTAGTCAAGACGGTGGCTGCCACCCGAACCTCAATTGGGTAGCACATGCACCGGGTCAATGTGCCAAGAACGCGACACCCTGGCTCTGCTACTGCGCGGCTGGGCAGGACAACTGCCTTCGGAAGTATACTTTGCCGGCAGGGCCTCCGGGTCCTGAGAGTCCAACCTCACCATGCTGGTCGGAAGCGATCTCCTCCTGGTTGCCATCGCCGCGGTCGCCGCCGGTGGTATCAACGCCCTCGCCGGCGGCGGCACGTTGATCACCTTTCCCATTTTGATCGCCGTGGGCCTGCCGTCGATCGCGGCCAACGTCACGAACACAGTCGCGCTGTGCCCCGGCTACCTTGGTGGCACACTGGCGCAGGCCAGAGACTTGCGCGGCCAGAAAGGGCGTCTTTGGATCACGCTGCCCGTCGGTGTGGTCGGGGGACTCGTGGGCGGGATACTCTTGCTGCAGACCGGTGAGAAGTTGTTCCGCGAGCTCGTTCCCTTTTTGATTCTGCTGGCTTCGCTACTGCTGGCCAGCCAGGACCTGGTTCGCGGCTGGCTCTCCCGCCGACTGAGCCGCCATCGTTCTCAAGCGCAGCTGGAGAACTGGTCCTGGCTGCCGGTGGGACTGGCAGCCATCTACGGGGGGTATTTTGGCGCCGGTCTGAGCGTAATTGTTCTGGCGGCGTTGGGGGTGACGCTGCAAGACAATCTGACCAGGCTCAACGCTCTCAAGCAGGTCATCGCATTCGGCACGAACCTGGCAGCCGCCTTCTTCTTTTTGTTCTCCGGGCAGGTGGTCTGGCCGGCTGCGTTGGTGATGGCCGCGGGAGCCCTGTTAGGTGGGGCCCTGGGTGGCCGGCTGGCCGGCCACGTGAAGCCCACCACGCTGCGCTGGATCGTTGTCTCGATCGGCGTGTTTGTCTCGCTGCTCTACTTGCGAAACGGCTAGGGACGGGCCAGAATCGTCCTCACCGGAGTAGCTTCCGACGACCCGCAGGAGGATCTGGCAATGGCGCCCGACCTCCTTCGACCGGGCTCTCCGCTTCCATCGTTTCTGTTTCCGGATCAGAAGGGCAAGCCTATGCGTGCTTTGTCACTGCACCAAGCGTGCCGGAAGATATCATGGCTCAAGAGAACAAGGCGCTCAAGTCGTCGCGATGATAATGGGTAGAGTAAGAGACGTTCCTGCGTTCCTTCTTTTGGGTGTGTTGCTTGTGGCAGGATGCTCCCCAGTTGCAGTCGTTCAACAAGATCCACCCACCCCCACGACGGTCGCGCGTGCCAGCAGTGTCTATCTGCATCCCGACATCCCGGCCGAGATCTCCCAATCCGTCGCCAGAGAATATGGCCTCAGTCTAGCTTCCCAGCCGTCCTCGGCCAGCTGCGTGGTCGAACCCGGCAGCCGGAGCTTGGTTGGGTCATGGGTCTATGCCCTCGTGGCGCCATTCAACACTATTCCGGACGACGTGGGGCAAGATGATTTTGCCAGGAAGTGGAAGGATGGCCTGGCCGAGTTTCCTGCGCAGGGAATCCTGGTGGCTCCGGAAGATCTTGCCTTTCTTTCTTCAGCATTGGGCGCTCCCGATCCCCAATCGGTCAAGACCGTTTCTGCTGAACGATTGCTGCAAGAGGCTTGGAGAAATCCCAACACATTTGCCATAATTCCATTTGGCGAGATACGACCGGAATGGAAGGTCATTTCTCTCGACCGAATCAATCCGATCGAGAAGCACTTCGAAGCGGCACTGTATCCCTTAACGATACCCTTTTCCATGAGGTGTAATGGTCTACTCCCCGCAGAGTCGTCCGCCGGGTGGATCACGAACCGAGATCCCGATCGGCTGACCACCATCATCCTTACGGGAACCACAGCCATGGTGCGGGGCACAGCGGCCTTCATGGAAACCAGAGGCACGCTTTATCCGGGAACCGATGTGCGCGGTGTTCTTCGGGAAGCCGATTTCCTGCATATCAGCAACGAGATTCCCTATTCACCTCAGTGCCCCCTGCCCTGGCTCAACCCCGGCCAGGAAAAGCTTCGATTTTGCTCGGCGCCCAAATACAATCAACTACTGGAGGATATTGGGGCAGACATCATCGAGTTGACCGGAGACCACCTGGGCGACTGGGGGAGCGAGGCGATGACCTTCACCCTCGACCTGTACCAGGGCCTCGGCTGGCAGTACTACGGAGGCGGCTACAGCCTTCAGGATGGACGAGAGCCGCTTCTGATCGAGCACCACGGCAACCGGTTTGCCTTCTTGGGGTGCAATGCCAAACCTCGGGGCTATGCGACGGCCAGCCCGACAAGCCCGGGTGCGGTTCACTGCGATTTCGACTATCTGAAAGATCAGACCCGGACCCTGCAGGCGCAGGGCCATGTTGTCATCGTCACGTTTCAGCACATCGAGTACGAGGCCTACAACATCAGTCCCTCTCTACAGGAGGATTTTCGCGCGGTGGCGGATGCCGGCGCGCAGATCGTGAGCGGCAGCCAGGGCCACCAACCCCAGGGCATCGAGTTCTACCATGGGGCCTTCCTGCACTATGGGCTTGGGAACCTCTTCTTTGACCAGTACGAACTGAGTGGGGCCGGGCGGCAGGCTTTCATGGATCGCCATGTCTTCTATGCGGGGAAACACATCAGCACTGAGCTGCTGACCAACATGTTCACCGATCTGGCCCACTCGCGCCCGATGACGGCCGATGAACGGCAGGACCTGCTGCGGACGATCTTTGGCGTCAGTCTCTGGCCCTACGGCGAATGAACGTCCTGGATTGGCAGCGTGGTGCACTCCGGCTGGCGGGAGCCGGCCTAAGTGCTCTGAGTTGCTATTCTCCAGCGGTTGAATCCCTTCGGCGGTAGTCTGCGATCGGCACGGGGATCCCTGCCAGCATCCAGAATACCTGATCCGCCCGCTTGGCCAATTGGGTGTTGGACCAGCCCAGCAGGTCGCGAAATTGCCGGCCAGCGGGGTACGCGGGTACGATTCCCTGCCCGACTTCATTTGAGACGACGAGCCAGTGTCCCGGAATCGCATCTATCGCCTGAAGCAGATCTTGAACTTCTGCTTGCACCCGCTCTCGGACGCCAACTGTGTCGAATCGATCCGGATCCGGAGCCGCCTGCAGCAGCCGGTTTGAGACCAGCAATGTCAGGCAGTCCACGACAACCACCTCGGCGCGCCGGGGATGCATCAGCAGGTGCCGGCCGACGCCGGTCGGGAGCTCGAGAGTCTCCCACGCCTCTGGCCTGCGCTGTTTGTGGGCCGCGATCCGGCTGCGCATCTCATCATCGAGAGGCTCGGCTGTGGCGATGAACAGGACCGGCCGATGCTCCTCTTCGGCCAGGCGCTGCGCATGATCCGACTTGCCGCTGCGCGCCCCGCCGAGGATCAAGGTCAGCTTGTGCATCGCTAGTTGTCGGGCTTCAAATGACTTGTATCATTCAACAGGTGAAGCATCGCGCCCGACTCGTCAATATGGAGTTCGGACACTGACGCATTGGTGATCCACATCTTCCAATAGCTCTCCAGCGGGAGTCCCAGCGCCAGAACGACCAGTACCTGCAGCGACCCTCCGTGCGCGACAATGATCGCGGTCTCGCCCCGGTTCTGCTCACAGATATCGGCATAGGCCGCCTGCACCCGCTGCGCGATCTGGGGGAGCGACTCGCCGTCCGGGGGAGAGACGTTCAGGCGGTCCGCCTCCCATTGAGCCAGCCGGCTGGCGTCGTGCACCTTGACGCTCTGGTATGTTTCTCCCTGCCACACGCCAAAATGGCCTTCCGTCAAACGGGCGTCGAGGCGCAGATCGGGATGCGCGGCAATGCTCGCACGTATGGCGTTGGCCGTATCGACGGCGCGGGACAGACCGCTGGCATAAATGGCGATTGGCGCTTCCACACTGAGCCGTTTTGCCACCGCCTGCGCCTGGAGCCGCCCGACTTCGTCCAGGGGTATGTCCAGCTGGCCCATGAAGCGCCATTCGGCGTTGTAGGACGTCCGGCCATGACGCACCAATATCAGGCGGGTCGTCATGTGCCCGCCGCAAATCCAAGCAGCGCAGCCGCTTCCACTAGCATGCAGATCGCTCCATAGGTGTCTCCTGTCATCCCGGCGATTCGGCTTAGAACGAACCGGATCGCCAGCCATCCCGAGGCAACTGCGCTGAGCAGTGCCGCAACCGCGGCCAGGTTTTGCAGCCGCCACCCCACCAGTCCGACGAGCGCCAGTGTGACCAGTGCGGCCGCGGCGCCATAGCTGTTCCTCATGCTGTTCTTGATGTCCCAACCCAGCCCTTCGCGGCGGGCGTACGGAAACGCCGCCAAGCACAGGGAAACCCCGCATCGTCCAAGCACCGGCGCGAGCAGCAGCGCAGCCCAGCGCTCAGCCCCGATGGAATTCAGAGCGCTGAACATTATCAGCAGGATCAGCGCCCCGCCTGCCACGGCATACGCACCGGTCCGCTCATCGCGCATGATCTGCAGGCGCTGCTCGCGGCTCGTGCCGCCCAGGAGTCCGTCGCATGCATCCAGCAGAC
Organism: Anaerolineales bacterium; assembly: GCA_035471605.1. Taxonomy (GTDB): domain Bacteria; phylum Chloroflexota; class Anaerolineae; order Anaerolineales; family Villigracilaceae; genus Fen-1038. The sequence continues at coordinate 4,728 of DATIPW010000075.1, forward strand.
CATCGAAGTGCAAGCCGCCCGTTAGGACGATCCACAGCACCAGCAACAGGGCCGACCGGACTTCGAGGGAGAATATGGCGGCCAGCAAGGCGTCGGTGCCCGCCAGCAACCCGCCAAGAAGCGCGCCCACAAGCGGGAAGAAAGCCGTCGACCTTCCCAGTTCGGCAGCAGAGAAGGCGCGCCGCACGAACCTCGGTGAAACCAAAAGGAATTGGATCGCCGCCGCGAATTCAACCATCGGTTGATAGCCGAGCTGGCCAGCGCCGCGCGCCCGTCGCCCAGCGGATTGCCCAGCTCAGAATGTCAATTCTAGCCCGGCTGCAACAAAGTCGGCACCGTGAGTGGGTGCTTGCAGGGAACAGGCGTCCGGGCTTCTCCCGCGGCCGGGGTTGACGAGCGCCCGGCGGTGCCCTGTTGGCGGCCTCACTACCGGCCGTCCGGCAGGATCAGCGGAGTACCGTACTCCGGGTGTGCTATGACGCGCACGGCCATCTGATATACCTGCGCCAGACGACTCTCCGTGAGTACCTCGGCGGGCGTCCCCACTGCCTGAAGGTTGCCAGCAACAAGCAGCGCCACCTGGTCCGCATACAACCCCGCCAGGTTGAGGTCGTGAAGCACCATCAAGATCGCCAGGTGCTTGTGCCGTGCCAGCTCGCGAATGAGGCGGATCAAACTCTCGCGGTGGTGCAGGTCCAGATGCGTGGTGGGCTCATCCAGAAGCAGCACGGGGGTGTCCTGGGCCAGGGCGCGCGCCAGGAGTACCCGCTGCTGTTCTCCGCCCGAGAGTTCGCCGACATAGCGCTCCGCAAGGGGCAGCATTTGCGTTTGTTCGAGCGCATACTGGACCCGTTGATGGTCGCGCGGTCCGGTGCGGCCCAGCCAGCCCAAATGCGGCGTGCGCCCGAGGAGAACTGATTCGTAGACCGTGAATGCGGGCGGCAAGCTGCGCGCCTGCGGCACCACGGCCAGATAGCGGGCCCGTTCCATCGTTGAGAGCGCGTGCAACCGGCTGCCATTGATGTGCACCTCTCCGTGCTGCATGGGCACCACGCCGCTTACGGCACGGATCAGCGTGGATTTTCCGGCGCCGTTTGGCCCCACCAGTGCCACCACCAGCCCGGACTCGACCCCAAAGGACACGCGCTCGAGCACCTTGCGCGGGCCGTAACTCACAGACATTTCCGTGATCTTCAGCATGAAGGCGCCACCCTGCATCCCTACCAGTAGCCCTGATTCTTGGCCCGTCTCAACACCCATAGGAAGAATGGGGCGCCGGCGAGGGCGGTGACAACCCCCACGGGCAGCACTTGCGGCGCCAGCACCGTTCTGGCCAACAGGTCGGCAAGCAGGAGCACCGTGCCACCGCTGACGATCGAGAGCGGAATCAGGCGGCGGTAGTCCGCGCCCCACAGCATGCGGACGACGTGTGGAACGATCAACCCGACGAATCCGATGATTCCTGAAAAGGCCACGGCGGAGGCCGTCGTCAGGGAAGCAGCCAGGATCAGCCAGATCTTAACTCGTTCCGCTGGCAGGCCCATCTGGCGCGCCTGCTCCTCCCCGAATTGCAGAACATTCAGGGCGTGCCCCGAGACAAGCAGGATCGCCAGGCCGAGCAAGACGTAGGGCAGCAGGGCCACGACCGGCTGCCAGCCACTCATCAGTGATCCGCCCATCAGCCAGCCCGTGGCCCGGCGGAGCTGCTCGTTTGACCGCAGCATCAGGAACGAGGTCAAGGAGGTGGCAAACGAACTGACGGCCACCCCCGCCAGGATCAGCGTGGTTGTGGGCAGGCTTCCGCCAATGCGCGCCAAGCTGTAGACAACCAGCACCGTCAGGCTTGCTCCGGCAAATGCCGCGGCCGGAATCAAGTACAGCCCGCCCAGACTCTCCGGCCAACGGATGCTCATTGCCAGGACGGCGCCCAGCCCAGCGCCGGAAGCCACGCCGATAAGATACGGATCGGCCAGCGGGTTGCGGAACAGGGCCTGATAGCCCGCGCCGCTTCCTGCCAAGGCCGCGCCGGTGAGCAGCAG
>DATIPW010000076.1:0-4620 GCA_035471605.1 Anaerolineales bacterium
GCCAGAGTCCAGCCACAGGCGCGGCCAGGCGTCGACGGGGACCGCGACGATCAGGCGCTCCAGGACCGCCGCGTCGTCATTGAAAATGACCGGGGAGTGCAATCCAATCATGCCAAAAAGATCGTAGCGCGTCAGGGTGTAATGGATCGCCCAGCCGCCGCCGCGCGACAGGCCGCCGAGCGCGCGAGATTGCCGTTCCGCACGCGTGCGGTAGGTCGCATCCACGAAGGGGATGATTTCGTAAATCAGCCGGTCGCCAAAGGTGTTCCCGGGCGGAAGGTTCCAGTAGCGGTCGTCTGGGAACACCATGATGAAGGGTTCGGCCTCGCCAGAGTGGATCAGGTTGTCCGCCGCCTGGGGCGCTCCCAGGTTGATCCATTGATCGTCACGGAAGGTCTGTCCGTGAAGCAGGTAGATCACCGGGTAGCGGGTTTCCGAATCGTAGTCATAGCACGGCGGCAGGTAGATCACGAACTCCTGAGGCGGATTCCCGTTCTGCAACGCATGCTGGGTAACGCTCCCGGGCGCGGTCAGGCACGCCGGGGGGGTCGGCGTGAGAGTGACGGTCGGCGACGGCACGGGGGTGCTGGTCGAGGTGGGAGGCGCAGCGGTCGGCGTCGAGGCAGCCGGTGCGCAGGCCAGGAGGGCAGTCAGCCCTGCGGCGAGCAGCGCCGCCGCGAGCAGTCGAGGATGGGGCATGCAGGATCGTTTCCGCAGTGCGAAGAATCCACGCATTATACACGCCGCGCTGCCAGCCTCGGGCGCGGGGGATTCACAACGGCACTGCCGCGGATTCTCTATGCAGCGGTGGAAGAAGAACCGGTAGGGGGGAAGATTTGTTGAAGCGAAGCAGAGATCCCCACAGAGCGCGTAACGCTCGGCGAGGAACCCTGGGACCTGGTGGTCGGGGTGGTCGGATTTGAACCGACGACCTCTTGCTCCCAAAGCAAGCGCTGCCAACTGCGCACACCCCGAAAAACACCGACAGGACGGGGCGCGAATCACGGAGGCAAGGGCGCGTATCAAGGCCTCTAGGCGAGGCGCATTCAAACGGTCGGTCCCCGCTTCAATCCCCAGCGCCGGCATCATGGCAAAGAGTGCAATGGGCAAGCCTGGACTAGCCATCAGCGCTTGCCCATTCCGGGCGCCCAAGGTAGAATTCCCGAGATTTGGGAGCCGACTATGACACAGAGACTATCCCGACGAGATGCACTGAAGGTCCTTGGCGCAGCCGCCGGCGCCACCGCGCTGGCCAACCTGCCATCGAAATGGACGACGCCTGAGCTCACGGCTGGCGTACTTCCCGCCCACGCGCAATCCTCCTGCAACTGCACCGATCCCGCCCTGAATGTGAAGCTGATTAGTGGTTCCGCCAGTCTTGTTTATGTGGGCGACAAGTCGCCGGGGGATTCCGTGGAGTACGCATGTGACTCTCAAAAAGGGTGTATCGTCAGCTACTGGAACGGATTGACCGCTTGCAGCTTGGAAGTTCAGACATTCTTGGACGATGCGCCGTTTTCCGTGCCCCTGGCGGCAGACCAGCACTGGGGGATCTTGCTGGACGTCGAGGCTTGCACATACGATACAGGCTATAACCCATACAACGCGGAGACGGGGCTGAAGACACCCAACTGCGTCTTTGTGGACTGAGACTACATCCAGAAGACTGCCTTGAATGCTCCCAACCGACGGCGAAGGCCGTCGGTTTGCGTCATCGTAGGAATGTGGTGGCAGGCCAACGATCGAGTGCAGTGCCCAAGGCGCCATGTCTGGTGGGGCGTCGTCACGCCACGTCTCTCAGCCCACTGAAGAAACGCACCGGAAGTGAACTTGTACCAGGCTATGCACGCCGGAGTGGCTCTGGCCGCCTGATTTGGGAGAATGATGGCCGTCCATGCATCCATGAGCGCGTCCGGGGCAAGTGCCCATCGAGCCGAAGCTCTCAACTTCTGGGACATGAAAACACCGTCCTTTCGAGTGGACGGTGTTCTTCTGTCGGGGTGGTCGGATTTGAACCGACGACCTCTTGCTCCCAAAGCAAGCGCGCTGCCAGCTGCGCTACACCCCGGACGAGCCGGATTCTATCAGAAGTGCCTGTGCCGCTTTCCCCCCGGCCGCGGTTCCGCGGCAGCTACCAGCCGCCTGTGCGCGACCGGTTGCGAATGGCATCCTGCAGCGCCGAGAGCATATCCACGAACGAGTCTTTGTCGGCAGGGCCGGATCTGGTCGCTTCGCCCTCCAGCCGCTCCAGCAGGTAGACCATCCAGGACAGCCAGGCGCGCGGGTTGCTCTGAATCTCGGGGATCTCGCGGGATGCCCGGTCAAGCGTCTCCCGCAGTTCGTCTTCTCGGATCATTCTCGGCCGCTCCCTTCCCTGCGACATCGTCCCCGCCAGTGGGTGCACGTGGCAATCGGCAGCCCTCCTGGCGCGGGCCTTCATTATAGTGCATGGGCTTGCGGCCGACTCGGCCGGCCGCGCGCGGCACAGGAAGGACTGCGCCGCGCCGGTGTGCTACAATGCCTGCCGAGGACTTATGCCGCAGGTCGATGGCGTAATTGAGGCGGTGCGCTACAAGAATGGCAGGGTCGAGCTGGTGCGAGCCTATGAACGGCGCGGCCCGACTTTCTCTGACCACATCCTCCTGGACCGCGCGACATTGATCGCGCGTATCCGGCAGGGGCGGCGTTTCGTCACGGGGAAGCGCACGGAACTACTGGCGAGCACCTTTGAGGTGGGCAAACCGGTTGCGCTCTCCGGCCCTGCGGACGATCCAGTCCTGACAACCTCGGACTGGCACCAGCAGGATCGATTGGGCGGTGTCCCCAACTTCTGAGGCACCGCAGGCAGGGCATCCTTGCGCCGGCACCCTGGCGGGCACTCCCGGGTGGCAGCGGCGCTTGCACAATCCAGCATGAACTTCATCGACAAGACTCCGCTCCTCAAAGGGAAAGGCAGCTCCGCGGCGCGGAAAGACCCTCAGGATGCACCTGAGTCCTCGCCGGCGTCACTCGCGGAACTCGAGACCCGGCTGGCGGGCGTCCTCGACGAGCGCTACACGCTCATCCGCAACCTGCCTTTGGGAAACAAGAAGATTGTCGAGCCGCTGGTCCTGGTGGGCCCGCCAGGAGTCTTCGTCCTCTACATCAGCCCTGTGGCACGTCGCCTGGATGTAAGAGACGAACCCCCCAACGCCATTCAGGGCCCGCCGAGCGTGCGTCCCTCGGCCAGTCCAGTCGCGCGTGTTGCGCGACTGGCAAACGCTCTCCAGCTCTACCTCACCAACCAGGGGGTGATCCTTCCGGGCACGGTCGAGCCGGTGCTGATCGCTGGCAGCCCGGCCGTGCACATCGAGGTGGGGCGGCACCGCGTGCGCGTGGTTCTGGGCGATGGCGCCGAGGAATTTGCGGCTTCGCTCTTGCAGCAGCCGACACGGCTCACCTCGGACGCCGTCGAGATGATCATCGATCACTTGATCAATCCTCGCAGCCATGTTCCTGCAGATCAAACACAGCCCGTTCGAGTCCGTGCAGCTACAGCCCCTGCCAAGCCGCAGACCTCCGCCGCGGACGCACCCGACGCCTCAGCGCGGGCGCGGGCCATCTTCCGGGCCGCCGAGGAGGCCCAGCCTCTGGTGCTGGCCGACCTGAATCTCGAACTGGATGGGAGCGACGTGAGCACCCTGCCCTACGAACTCGGCGGTGAGATCGCGTCGCAGCGGCCCACTTCGCTCAGGCGACGCCAAGGATTCAGCGGCAGGCAGTGGACTCTTTTGGTGCTCCTGGTGCTGGCTGAGCTATTGGTGCTGTCCGCCTTCGTCTTGATCGTGCTCTTCGGAGCGTAGCCGCCTTGTCCACTCCGCTGCTCTCGATCATCATCCCGGCCCACAACGAAGAGCGCCGTCTTCCCCGCACCCTGGAGCAGGTCTTTGCTTTCCTGGAACGTCAGGACTATGCGGCCGAGGTCGTGGTCGTGGAGAACGGCAGCACCGACCGGACCTTGGAGATGGCGCGCAGCTTTGAGGCTCGCTACCCGAATCTGCACGCGCTGCATGCTGAGGGACGCGGCAAGGGTCTGGCGGTGCGCCTCGGCATGCTGGCGGCCGCAGGGGACTACCGTTTCATGTGCGACGCGGACCTCTCCATGCCGATCGAGCAGGTCAATCGCTTCCTGCCGCCGGCGCTGACCGACCTGGATGTGGCCATCGGCTCCAGAGAGATGGAAGGCGCCCGCCGCTATGATGAACCCGCTCACCGTCATCTTGGTGGAAGGTTCATCAACCTGATCATTCGCGTTTTGATCCTTCCCGCGCTGCAGGATACGCAGTGCGGATTCAAATGCTTCCGCGCCGCCGTGGCGCAGGACCTGTTCCAGCATCAGACGCTCGACGGCTGGTCCTTCGATATTGAGCTGCTCTTCCTGGCAAAGCGGCGGGGCTACCGAGTGGCGGAGGTGCCCATCGATTGGTACTACCGCTCGGAGAGCAAAGTCAGCGCGCTGCGCGATGCCGTGCGCATGGTCAGGGATATCTTCCTCATCCGCGCCAATGCCCAGCGGGGCCTGTATGATGCGCCTCGATCCCAACCTGAGGTTTGAGCGGCGATTCTGGAAAGGCGGCTGGA
>DATIPW010000077.1:0-9073 GCA_035471605.1 Anaerolineales bacterium
ATCATGATCATGTTTCCGTAGCCATATGAGTTGGCGCCCGCGTACACCACCACGCCGCCATCCGAAGCATAGATGTTGTCCCCCAATTCCGCCGCCAGATCGATCCCGAGATGGTTGCTCTTGATCGAATAGTCGAAGCCCGAGAGAAAATGCCGGTCCGTGGGGTACACGAACGTGCCGTAGCCAATCGTCCCGCCCGTGATGGGTGCACAGGCGCCGGCACCGCCGACCTGCGCGGACGCCGGGTTGGCCCTGGTGATGCCGAGGGGGACCTGGCCGGGTGTGTGGTATTGGTACGCGCCGCCGGGAATGACCAGGAAGGTGCCGGTTTTGATGTTTGGATTGTTCGGATCCGCAATGGCAGCTGGATCCAGCTTGTTGCCCGGGTACCCCAGGATGTCTTCCGGCTTGACCTCAAAGTAGGCCGCCCACTGTGAGAAGGGGATGCCGCCGAGCCATTCCCAGTATACGCCGTCCACGGGAAGGATCCGCAGTTCCTGCCCTGGCCGCAGCATATGAGGATCATCCTGCAAGACATCATAGTTGGCAGCGAAGATGGTCTTGGCCTGCAAGCCAAATCTATCTGCGATCCCGGATACGGTATCCCCCGCTTGGACAACGTAGGTAGTGGTGTCCTGCCGCGAACGCTCCGGCATGTTCGTGTGCGGGTTGGCCTGCCGCAGCAGCCCGCCCAGAGACGAATCGGGAATATCCCCGATTTGTTGGACGAAGTTGCTGGGCACCGGCGTCAAGGCCGGCGATTCAGCGTCCCCGGAAAGAGACACGTCCGACCCCTGGAAATAGGTTCGCGCCAGCAAGACCACCACAATAATTCCGACAAGGGAAAACGCATTGGTGGCGGCCTTGAGGACAAACTCCCCCAGACCCATCTGAAGCAAGCTCTGCACGGCTTGCGAAATTCGACTGGATTGTCGGCTTGGGGAGGTTGGGGAACCGGAGTCGGGCGAGATGCCCGTGTCTGTTGTTCTATGTTTTTGTGGCTCTTGTTGCACTCAAACTCCAACCGCGGATAATATCACAGAATCCGTGCCCCTTGACGCGCATCGTGGCTCTTTGAGGCCCTTCCCTTTGGCTTCCGGCGAGTGTTGCCCCTTCGTTCGCCGGGCGCGGGCGCCTTCGCATCGCTCACGAGGGCAGCACGCATTCCGCGCGATCGATGCCCGGATTGTTGACCAGCGTTGAAACGGCCAAGGCCTTCATTCTCTCTGCCGGATACGGCTGAAGAAGATGCCCAAGAACATCCGGTGATTGCGGCGCAGGATCGAGCCACTTGCTCCTGTCCTCCGCGCGAAGGATCACCGGCATGCGATTGTGGATTGGGGCGATCAATGCATTGGGCGCTGTGGTGATGATCGTGCATGAGCGGACTTCGGAGCCGTCCGCCGCGTGCCATGCGGACCAAAGGCCGGCCATGCCGAACGGCGTTCCATGCTCCAATTGGACGTAGATGGGGGTTTTCGCCTTGGTGCCTGGCACAGTCTTCCACTCGAAGAACCCGTCGGCCAGGACTAGGCAGCGCTTGTATTTGTACGAGCTTCGAAATGCCGGCTTTTCAGCCAGCGTTTCTCCGCGTGCGTTGATGAGACGGTTGCCAATGGACGCATCCTTGGCCCAGGATGGTATTAGGCCCCACACAAAGTAATCCGCCTTCGCCTGACCGTCGTTGGGGATTGCCAGCACCGGTTGCGAAGGGGCAACATTATAGCGCCGTGCCAGTGGGGCGGGAAATTGTATGCCTGCAAACTCGGCTTTCAGGTCGGCCAGTTCTGCTGCCAGGGTAAATCGACCGCACATGGTTTCCCTCGATGGAGCAGCCGGGGAGCGCCCCGCGTTGCTCAGAATTCAGGGCTCACCGGCTTGGGCGGGCCCGGGTGCCAAGACTCGCACGTCGCCCACCCTGCGCGTGATTCCCACCGCATCCAGGTTCTCCAAAAGAGCTTGGGCGTACTTGCGGCTTGTTTGCAGGAGGTCGCGCACATCTGCCAGCGATATCTCTCCTCTTGTCATCAATTGCCTGCGAACAGTTTCAACCATGCTTTCGTAGTCTGATCCCCTGAAGACCACCTCCGGAGAAAGTGCTACGAGCATGCCTTCCTCCTTCAGCGCCGCAAAGGCTTCGGCGCCGATTGCCTGCTTGCATTCCTTCACACTCGGCGGCGCGTGCGGACTCTCGTCAAACCGACGCATCAACGCCTGTATGGCAAGCTGCTGCGGCGCCTCGAAGCGAATTCGATGCCCGGCCTCGGCCACCAGGTTGCCCCTGTCCACGAGTTGTCCTTCGACCTGCATTCGGGCCAGGAAGGCGTTGAGGGCGCGCGTCGAGAGACTCAGTTGGCTCTTGAGTTCCTCCCTCGGCATTCCCGGCCTGAGTGGGAATTTGGCGTGGAAGGCGGCCACGGCTTCTGAGATCTGCTGGCATACTAGGGTCAGGTCGTGGAGACTCACGGCAAGCTGCCCGCCGTCTGCTGAGAGCTCGTCTCCCTCCAGTGATATCAGTTCCCCGGCTCGCGCCAGATGCTCCAGAGCTTCTGCCGCCAGGTCGGTGGGGAGATGTGAACGCTTCACGAGCTCGCGGATCGGTGCCGCGCCTAGGGACAAAGCCGCCTCCAGGAGAATTTCGGCGGGCTTGCCGTCGGCCAGAGCCCTCAATGAGCCGATCACGTCCTGGTCATACCTGCGGTGTCGGCCTGCCGGATAAGCATCGACTATCATTCCGCCGCCGAGCGTTTCCGGGGGCGAAGGCCTGCGTAGAATGAAGGCATCACCCCGCGCGCAGACAAGCGGGTCTTGAATCTCGAGTTGTATCCATCCGTTCTGGCCAGGCTGAATGGCCTCAGCACCCAACAACCTTACTGTGCCCATGCTCGTGCTTGTGCCAAGGAAGACCTTCACCTGGCGCTGGTGAACCAGTTTCGTGGAGGCACTCGGCAGCACCCGCATTCGCGCATCCACCCGTCGCGTAGTCTCATACTGACCGGGTCGAACAAGTACCTCGCCTCGATGTAGCTGGTTGGCAGCCACGCCTGAAACATTGACGGCAGTGCGCGAGCCTGGCAGTGCGTGTTGCACTTGCCTGCGGTGAGTCTGGATACCACGCACCCGGCCTCGCGTACCAGAGGGCAGAAACTGAACCTCGTCTCCCAGTCTCAACTGCCCATCCACGAGGGTCCCGGTTACAACCGTGCCAAAACCCTCCATGCTGAAGACCCGGTCAAGAGCAAGCCGGGGCCGGCCTAGGTCGGTTCGGGGCGGGAACCGTCGCAGCAATTCTCCAGTCGTGCGCAGAAGCTCCGAAAGGCCGCTTCGCGTTCGGGCCGATACCCGCACTATGGGCGCGTCCTGCAAGATGGTGCCGCTTACCGCCACACGCAAATCGGCCTCCACCGCCTCCAGCCACTCGGGTTCAGTGATCAGGTCGATCTTGGAGAGGACAATCACGCCACCGCGGACCTGCAGCAGATCTACGATTGCCAGGTGTTCTGCCGTCTGGGGCATGATGCCTTCATCCGCCGCAACCACCAGCCACACCGCGTCGATCCCGGCCACGCCGGCCAGCATGTTCTCTACAAAATCCCGGTGGCCCGGCACATCTACAATACCGATCTCCTGCTCATCAGCCAGCGTGAGCCAGCCAAAGCCCAGGTCGATCGTCATTTCGCGCTCCCGTTCTTCCTTGAGCCGATCCGGGTGAATGCCCGTCAGGGCCTCAATCAGGGAGGATTTGCCGTGGTCGACATGACCCGCGGTGCCTATGACACGAATGGCGGAAGGGGTACGTCCTTCTTCCTTGCTTGGGCGCAATGGAGGCACTGATTGTGCAGGCAGTTAGCGCACTGCCTTCTGGGCCTTGGTCTTCGCGTGACCCATGATCCGTTCGTACGCGGAAAGCCAGTCCTGCGAAAGATTCATCAATTCCTGGAGCTGCTTCTCGGTCACGTCCGTCGTCTGCTGCAGCTGATCCTGCATGGTTTGGGCAGCGTCATCGAGGGCCGTGACTCGGCTCTCGATCTTATCGACGTCCTTGCGTAGTTCCCGGATCGACTCCTCCTGTGCCAGGGTGTGGCCTGTCCAGCGCTTCTGCTCGTCGGCCTTGAACGCGACCCACTCCTGGCGAGTGCGCTCGTCGCTCAGTCGCTGGATCTCGCCGGTCTCCGCGATGCGTCGCTCCAGTCGCTGGCTGAGTCCGTCGTAAGCGTCTTGGGCACGCTTCACAGCCCGGATCGATTCCTCAAAGGCTGCTGCCTGGCTTTGGGCACCACCAACCTGTTGTCGGAATTGCTCGTACTTCTCCTGCCAGTCCTTCCAGGCTCGATCGCGTTCGACCTGTTGCAGGGCCTGCTCTTGGAGCAGGGCAGCGTGGCGTTCCTGCCGGTCGGTCTCCGTTTGGATCAGCTCATTCAGGCGATTCTCCAAATTCCGGATGCTGTCATTGTGCAGCGCATCTTTTTGGCGGGCCTCCTCTGCGCGTTTTCGGAGGGCAGCCACCTCGGCCTGCAAGTCATTCAGGCTTTTGGCGTCATGTCTGCGGGTTTCGTCGAGCCGCTTGTTTGCCTCTTGTACCTCTTTGGTGCTGCGGACGGCTGCCTCAATCGCGGTGCCAAGGTCCTGCAGCGTCGCGGCCCGCCGTTGGTCTTCGAGTGCCTTGTCTTTTCGGGCCGTCTGCTCTGCTCCTACCGCTGCCCGCAGTTCGAAGATCGTCTTGCGCAGCTCATCTGTCTCTGCCCCCCGGAGCTTCCCGGCTTCGAGATCACGGCGTGTGAGATTCTTTTCGACAGTCTCCACGTGTTTGGTAGTATCCGTCCGGTGCTTCGCCAGCATCTTATCGAATTGCTCCATGCGGGCGGCGGCGATGGAGATGTCGTTGACCTGCTGAGTCAGGCCCCTTAGTTGCTGTGCCAGTGCCTTGATATTGTTGTCGAGGCTCGCCAGCAGGCTGCTGAGTTCGCCCAACTCCGTCTTGTCTTTTCTCTGTTGATCATCGAGCCATTCAACTTTCTTGATGATTTCTTCGAATTCCATGAAGCCCTCCACCCCTCCACAAATTATACTGCCCGTGGTTCTGGGCATCCGGCCCGCGCGTGGTACGAGAGTCTGCCCAGAGGCCTGTTCAAGCCGCCAGCGGGGGGAAGGCTCTGGCCGACGGTGGCCCTCATCGGGCCAAATGCTCAAACATCAGCGGAAGTCTGACCACCAGGAATGCAATTGCCCGTGGGAACAAGCCAAGCAACACCAGCACGGCCATTCCTGCGGCCATTGCGCCGCGTTCAAGGAAGGACTCGGTTGGACGCGCTGCCTTCTCATGTCGCGAGCCTGCCACAAAGTTCAGCTGTCGGATTGCTCCGACCATCAATCCTGACAGGCCGAGTAGGTACCATAGGGAAGCATCGCGGGACACCTCTGACAGACCAGCCCACACATCAATCCTGGGTGGGAAGCCCGCCAGCAGAGGGAATCCGGCGCTGGAGAGCGCCGCCAGCAGCAATCCCGAGCTCGCCCAAGGGTGTGCTTGCGTGAACTGCTTCAGTGATTCAATATCTGTGCCCAAGCGACTGCGATGCAAGATGGACAACGCCACAGCCCAAACGAGTAATCCAAGCCCCCTTGGGATGAAGAAGGGGAATATCGTGTCGGCTCCGCCGGCTGCCGTCAAGCTTGCAGCTAGGATGAGCAATCCTGTTTCAGCTGCTACAGCATGCCCCATCATCCGCCCCAAATTGCGTTCCAGGGCTGCTCCAACACCACTGGCAACCAGCATGATCAGGCCGAGGATTCGCAGGCCGCTGATGATCTGCGCGGAGGTCCGCAACCACGCGTATCGGTCCAGGAAACTCAAGCCAAAGATGACGATGACCGTGGGCATCAGCCAAAGCAAGAATCCGGTAATGTATGGATGGCTTTCGGCCATCATCCCTGGAATCCAGTCATGAAGCGGAACAATCGCGAGCAGGAAGGCAAAACCCACACTGAGCGTGACGGTTGCCTGCACGGTCAGGGCTAGGTCTCCAGGGCTGGTTTCGACTCCTTCAAGGAGCCAACCCGCCAGCAGAATGCACGGCATGCCCAATGTCTGATAGGTGAGAAACTTGATCGCGGACCTTCCCGGGACCGTTCCTTCCGGCACCAGAAGGGGAATAGCTGCCAGCGCCGCCATTTCGATGAGCAGGGCCGCATACAGGAATGGCTCGACGGCCAGCGATGCCACCAGCAGGCCGGCAACAACCAGACCACCAGGCACAAGGCGGCGTGCCACGCCTGCTACCTCCGCGCAAAAAAACCAGGCCGCGCTGATTCCGAACAACATCACGAGCAGTGGGGCCTCTGATCCAGATAGTACGAGGCTTCGCCCGAGCAGGGAAGCGGTGGCAGCGATCTTGATCGAGACGGGACCGAGTTGGAGCGCGGTATCAATGGGAACGATCAGCGCAACCAGTGCAAGAAACATGCAGGTTAGTCCGCCTGCCAAAGCCGCTGCCCGCTCGGTGAGCAACAACCACGCCACGGCACCAACCGCCAGGGGAACCGCAATCCAAAGGGCGGGCGCGCTCATGCAGTATCCTCTGGAACTGCCGCGCCCAGCAAGTGCGCCCCCACCAAACCCAGGCCGAGCGTGACAACGGACAGCAGCCCAGAGACCAGGATCGAGCCTTCCACGGCTGCATAGAAAACTTCGAAGCCTGTGAGAAAGGTCAGCAGCCCAAGAATAACGCGGCTGGTGCGGGAGCTGCTTCCAATTTGCAGTGCGCCCATTGCGGACAGCAGGATGGACCCACCCAGCACCGGTGCCTCCACGCCAGCCGCCAAACGGTAGCCTCGTCCTGCAAGGCTTGCTGCCAGGATGAAGACTATCCCCGCCATGAAGAGACGGAATGCTCTGCCCTCGGGCCAGGATCTTTCCTCGAGGTCCTCCCGGAGCGGCACCGTGCTGACCGTCATGCCGATCGCGGCGATGGTCATCCAGCCTGTGACAAGAAAGGCAGCTGAAAGCCCCACCGGCCAGTGCGCGCCGGCAAGCACTGCCGCCGCCAGGTACTGGACCGCCATCATGCCCATTTGCCGGCGCCAATCGCGCGTCACCAGGATCCCAGTGGTCGTCAACGCGACGAATACGACCGCGACCCAACTGATGGTCAGCAGCGGCGGCATGCTACTGACCTCTCCGGGCAACGAGCGACACAAGAAGCACGATGAACAGCAACCCCCACATGATGCCGGCCTCGCCTTCGAGAGTTCGGGTGATGGCAGAGGTGGCATTCTGAAGACCGGCCTCGACGCTGCGGATCTCCCGGCCTATGAACTGCGACGCGCGCCTCCAGGCAGGCGGGAGCCAATTTGTGAAATCTGGGTTTAGCACCGCAGAGCGCCTCTTTCTCCAGCTGAGGGCGATAGTCAAAGCGATGACGACGGCGCCGGCCATAGGAGTCCCCAGTTGGAAGGCGCCGGGCCACCCCCACAATCCGAGGAGCAGCACCGTGATCACTGGCCAGCCGATCCCAGCACCGTGGATTGCCCTCAGTGCGGCAGGCCCCGTGTGCCCCGACGGTTGGCCCTCTCCACGCAGAGCCAAGTGCGCATAGCCCGCCATCAGCATGGCCTGTCCAATGAGGAGCAGGGGCACAGCCCAATCGGATTCACGGCCCAGGCCGCCCCATGCGGAAGAGGTGACGGAGAATGGCAGCGATGAGACGCTCCACAAGCCAGGCAGAAGAATCCAATTCGTCCATCGCTCGGGTCTCGTTCTCAGAAAGAGCGCACTGCCTGCCAGCAGCATTGCACAGCTCCAGCCGGCGGCAGCCAGGGGGGTGGCCCGCGCACTGGCCGCCACCGCCAGACTTCCCGCTCCAAGTATCCAGATGGGGCGCGCGGATGTGGCGTCCGGAGCACGCAGGAACATCCAACCGGCATACAGGACGGCCATTGCGCACAAGATCAGGATCCCTAGCCCGCTACCATCGGCCCCGGCACCGACCTGCGCGAGGAAAGCGGTTGCCGCCAGTCCTGAAGTCAATTGCAGCGTGGCTTCAATTTCATCGGTTGCAGAAGTCTTGCTCTTCTCCGGCCACGGGATCGCGAAGGCTGCTAGTCGCAGGAGCGCGGATGCCGGAAGAAGTAGTCCCGCGGTGGCGCCTTGCAGCTGCTCGAAGGCGGACCCCGATTCACCGGGACTTGAAAGAACCAGGGCAGAAAGAAGGAGCGCCATGCTTCCCAGACGGAGGGCAATTCGCTGGCCCACCTCGCGGCTTGATGGTGGGTTCTGTGTGCGAAAAAGCCAAAAACCGACCTCCGCCAAGTCCAGGACCGCCCAGAGGAGTACCAGGGTCAGCGGGCCATCGGCAGCCGTTGCCAGAATGCCGACTCCCAGAGTTGCCAGACATAGTGACCAACTCGAGGGATCTGGGAAGTTCGAGCGCAGGGGCGCCGTGAGCAGGATCGCCAGAGCCAATGAAACGAGGCTCAGCGCGTAGGGCCAGGTCAAATCGTTTAAGGCGAAGCTCGCATAGGCCATTGGTGAACCGGCGGCCCGCCAGAGACCCAGTTGGACTGTTGACGACGATGGGGACCGCCAAAGGAGCACGCTCACCCAGGCCCCAGCAGTCGTGGCAATCGCCAGGAGCCAACTGAGACGGAAACGCGGCCGAAGGACTCGCAGAGCCTCAAGGGCGAGTGCCGTACCCAGGAGTAGGAGGAAGCTGAACAAAACGCCCATATGGCGCAGGAATTCTATCAGCTTTGCCTACCGCCCCCTGCGTACCGCCTTGATGAGAGGCCCCAGGATTGCCAGCCAGCACACCCCGTGCCCCCGCCGCGCGGGGTCATGTTGGCTCGGCTCTGGAAATTGGACGGTGTGGCTCGCAAGCCGCCCTTGGTTCTGTCGTGGCCGCTCGAGCCCAAGAATGGCGGCCGGGAGCGGCGGGGCCGGCTGCGTCATACCTGAACAGCTGCAATACCGTAGGCTTGCCCTCGCGCAACCTGAAGACAACGGCTATCCAGCCTGCCGGAGATCACCCCAACGCTTGCCCGTTTTTCGGAACGCGCCCGGAGCACAACAACCGCA
>DATIPW010000078.1:0-2989 GCA_035471605.1 Anaerolineales bacterium
CAGCACCAGCCACGGCGTCGCAATCAGGGCAAATTGATCACCCAGGAGCGAAGTCGTCGACCCGGCGAACAACAGGCGGAAGTCGCGGAGCGACATGACCCGCAGCATGGGATTGGAATGGGAGTTATGTTCCATCAGCTCTCCGACCCTTTCCCGCAAAGTTGTCAGCCGAACAAGATTTCCCGGCAGGTCCACGCCTTCCGATGAGCTCCCGGCGCTCTGCCGGCTTGACCCCTCGACTCCTTGGCCGCCCGTGCGCCTGCGCTGGCCTTGCCCCCCCCCGAGCTTTGTCAATTTGATGTTGGCTACTCCTCCAGGGCTTGCGGCCAAGCAATCGTCTTGCTGAACAGCGTGAGCTGCCTTTGCCAGCCGCGAGGCTCTGGCGGGTTTCCATGCATGGCGGCTGCGCCGGGGGAGGGATGACCATTTTTCGAATCCTGGCAGTCTACCACATGGCCCTTCCCCGATCTCCGCGCAGCCCCAATCAGTTGATCACCGCATCAGGTCGACGCAGGCAGTGGGCACCGAACACGGGCTTGCACTGCCGGCGCAGCAAGCGCCGCCCCAAAGGCGGAATCTGTTCTTCGGGAGCGCGGATAGGGGAGGACCCAATCTTCGGCCTCGCATCAGCCCAACAGGGTTTGCACTACACGTCCCCAGTGTTCAAGCAGAAAGAAATGCCCTTCTTCAGGCAAGGCGAAAGATCGATTGTTGGGAATTCGGCTGTGCAGGTACTCGCTGGCGTGAACAACCATTTTGCTGTCCCGCTCTCCGTGCCAGACATCGATGCGGACACCAATATCCGCGACCTCGAATCCCCATTCGCCCATGATCACCCGATCGTCGTGTGCGATTCCGCGCCAGCCCTGGCGGTAGCCCTCTCGCACATCAGCGAGCATCATGTCGAAATTGCCGCTTTGCTGCATGCGATCTCTCTGGTCCGGGATGGAAGCCCAAAGTTGCTTGCCGAATTTCTTGGGATCACCCCAAACGAGGCTGCATGCCCTTCTCCGCAGCTGCTCCCCGAGCACAGGGAACTTCCGGGCGATAACTACGAAGGCGCGGGCCAGTGGAGCAAGATCCTTCATGACCCCGCGACGGTTCATGGGGCCGGGGCTCGCTGCCACAGCGCCTGCCAGCACGCGCTCCGGCAGTTTGTGGGCGCAGGCGAGGGCGTGCGGTCCTCCGGCCGACCAGCCGAGGACGTGGAACCTGTCAATGCTCAATTCATCGGCAAGCTGTGCGATATCATCTGGCCAGTCGAGCAATTCACGATTTGGCTGGAAGTCGGAGAGGCCGTGGCCTGGCCGGTCGGTGCAGATGATCCTTGCACCCAACGCGCACAAGTTGGCCGGGTGTTCCAACCGCGACCCCGCCGAGCCATGAAAGAAAAAGACCGGCCTGCCGCCAGGATCGCCGTATTGGGCAAATGCCAGTCTGCGCCCATCCTGCAGCTTCATTGTCTCCGCGCCGTTGGCTTGCCCTGGTGATTCCACGAGCCTCGCCTTGGATGCGACTGCTGGTTCCGCCAAAAAGGGGCTTGACATGAGCGTGTTCCTCCCGTATCATCGTTGGCAATATAATCGTGTATTGGATTATTGCCACTTTAGGGATTATATCCGATAGTGGAATTGTTGTCAAGACGGGACGGTCGCATGCCAAGGTCAAAGGCTGATTTGATTTTTCATCCAATCCGTGCGCGGATCATCGTCGAGGTCTCCGGGAGGCGGACAACAGCCAACGAGTTGGCCGAATCCCTGCCCGAGATCCCAAGGACCACCCTGTATCGTCACATCAAGCTCTTGACCGAGGGGGGAGTGCTTGCCATTGTTGAGGAAAAGCAGATGCGGGGTGCCGTTGAGCGCGTATACGCCCTGCAGCGCGAGGCCACGGATCTGACGCCGGAGGAGCTGCGCCAAATGACCAAGGATGACTATGAGCAGGCATTTGCTGTCTTTGTCGCGAGCCTTCTGGGAGACTTTTCGCGATATTTGGACGGTCATGCGACCGGCCCGGTCGACCTGGCCGCAGACGGACTGAGGTTTGGAAAGGCACAGCTGCACCTGACGGAGGCCGAATTTCAGGCACTGTTGAGTCAAGTGTACGGTGCCCTGGAGTCGGTCCTGGGAAACAAGCCAGCCGAAGATCGAAAGCGTCGCATCGTGTCGGTCTCGTTCGTCCCGGGTACTTCCGCACGAAATCACCATGCAAAGGGAAAGCGCGCCAGGGAGTCTCCGTAGGTGGATAGCTGCGCAGCCGTTGATATGCTTTCAGCCCATGGTGACGGAGACACAGACTGACGAAATGGACGTGTTGGCGTTCGACGAAATCCTGCCTGGCCAATACACGATCCGCCTGGGATCTTGTCGTCACCCCCACCCACGTCCTGCACTGCTACACAGCAGAGTTGGTGCTTGAAAGCGGAGTGATCTACCGGCCGGAAATCGTGCACGCCAGATAGGTGCGCGCCCAGTCGGCGAGCATTCCAAAGCGAAGTCAGCCAGAACGGGTTGCATTGGTGGTGCTGCCAGGCTGCGCGCCAAGTTTCAATGCACAGGCGTGCCCAGCGGGAAAGGCGGCACCACGGCTTGACTGGACCGACGCAAGACACGCCTTGTGAAAAAATGAGCTATCGGCCCCCTTTTTGGCCGAAGATATGACATTTGTCCAGATGGATTGGTGATAAACTTCAGTAGTTTTGGGGCTTGGGCCCCCTTAGAATGAGCAGAACATTAAGGCTGCGCGGTGCAAAAAATAGTAGGGCAGGGTAGCCTGTGTCGCGCAACGGCCAGCTGAGAATTCGACCAACATAGGAGACGCCCAAAATGAGAGGTCGGAATCTTCCCATCGTTTTCGGAACAATGATCTTGGCTGCATTCGTGCTCGCCGCGTGCGGGACGCCAGGGCCGCAGGGCCCGGCGGGACCTGCGGGCCCCCAAGGGGAACCGGGCCCCATGGCAGCCGCTGCAGACCTGACCTGCACGGAATG
>DATIPW010000079.1:0-17322 GCA_035471605.1 Anaerolineales bacterium
AGGCCCAGGAGCGATGCCCCTATGGCCTTGTCCGAATAGTAGTGGCCGTTGAAGAACGCCTTGTCCCCCGTTGTCCAGCCCGGTGCGTCGTGGAAGGCGTCAATTTGCAGGGTTCCACGCTCCACAACAGCCCGAATGAGACCAAGACGCGAATTTCCGTTCCACTCGGGGTCTTGATAGAAGTAGCCGCTCCCCAGGAAGAGAATTATCCCCAACAGCCATGTCGCGTATCCGAACGAACCAGCGCGGAGGTGGCCCTTCATCTCGCGGGCCGTGCCGTGCGAAGGGCGGCCCAGACCTTCTCCGGGGTAATGGGCAGAGTCGCCACATCTGCTCCCACTGCGTCCAAGATGGCATTGCCGACCGCCGGCGCAACGCCATCCATTGGGATTTCGGCCACAGCCTTTACTCCGAACGGGTGCGTTGGTTCGAAGGTCTCAACAAAGATCGATGTCAATCCGGGCATCTCATGGGCGCGCATTATGTGATAACGGTCAAGGTCGCGCTCAAGCGCCCGGCCCGCATCATCGTAGCGCATCTCTTCGCAGACTGCGTATCCGAGCGCCTGGGTCATCCCACCCTCGACCTGCCCCGACGCCGTGAGGGGATTCACGATGACTCCGGAATCCACCGCCATTACCAGCTTTTCCACGCGCACCTGGCCAGTTTCAATATCCACTGTCACCTCCGCGAACTGTGCAGCAAACGGCGGTGGGGACGACGGAGAAACGTAGGATCCGATTCCCATGATTTGTTCCTGGTCGGTGCGGTGGAGGGATTCGAGCGCCACTTCTTCGAGCGAGACAGATCGGCCATCTGGTGCACTGGCTCGCCGATCCGCGAGTCGGATCACCTCGGGGTCTGGCACCCGGAGCATGGCGGCGGCGCGAGCTCGAATCCTTTCAGCTGCCTGTGTGGCGGCCTTCACGGCCGCTGCACCGGAGATGTACGTGGTTGATGAGGCGTATGCACCCTTGTCAAACGGCGTGAAGTCTGTATCGGATGAATACGTGATGATGTCGTCCAAAGGAACGCCCAGGACCTCCGCCACCATTTGGGAGATCACCGTGTCTGAACCGGTACCCAGGTCTGTGGCTCCCAGCAGAAGATTAAAGCTCCCGTCATCATTCATCTTGACGGACGCTCCACCCATGTCGAGATATGGAATTGCCGTGCCCTGCATCACCAAGGCAGCGCCGATTCCCCTCCGGACGGCTGACCCGCGGCGGGCGAAGGCCCCCTCGATTGACCCCGGGCCTTGTGATGAGGGGTGCCCAGAATGCCACTCGGGGTTCCCGTGCTTGCGGTCCCAGTCAATAGCCGCTTTGCCCTGCTCGACGCATTCACGCAGGCCCACCGTGTGCACGATCTCGGGCCGAGGTTCGCGGCCTTCATTCCAGGCCGTGGAAAATGGATGGAACTCGCCAGGTTGGATCGCGTTCTTGAGCCTAAATTCCAAGGGATCGAGCCTGAGGGCTCGGGCAATCTTCTCCATGTGCCGATCGACCGGCCAGTACCCTTGCGGCACGCCGTAGCCCCGAAAGGCGCCGGAGGGCGGCGTATTCGTGTAGACCACATCGGCATGAAACTGGATGTTTGGTGACAATCTATAGCTACCGTCACCAACGTACAAGGCCATAGACTTGTGGCCGGTGTTGCCTGTCACTGTCAGGGCGTGGCATCCGTACGCGCCTGTGTCCGAGAGGGCGTACATCGCATTGGCTGTGATTGTGCCGTCGCGTTTGACCCCGGTTTTCAGTTTGATGCGCATCGGGTGACGCGAACGCGAAGCGGAGAACTCTTGCTCCCGCGTGTATTCGAAGATCACCGGGCGTCGGGTCGCGATCGTGAGATGGGCTGCCACGTCCTCAATCAGCACCTCTTGTTTTCCGCCGAACCCGCCTCCAATGCGGGGCTTGATCACGCGGATTCGCTTCACGGGTAGGCCAAGCACCGGCGCCAGAATGCGCCGGACGTGGAACGGTACCTGGGTGGAGGTGCGCACCACAAGGCGGTCGTCTTCATCCCAGTAGGTCACTACGACATGTGGCTCAATCGCTGCTTGCTGTACTTTTTGCACCTCATACTCTGCCTCGAAAATATGATCCGCCTCCGCAAAGCCCTTGTCTACGTCACCAATATCAATGCGAATCTTGGCTGCCAGGTTTTTGGATGCGTCCGAGTCGCCAAAGTCCACATACTCCTGCTCATCGTGTATCTGCGGGCTCGCGGCGCTCATCGCATGCGTGGGATCAAGAACAGATGGCAATACATCGTAGTCGACCCGGATGAGTGCGATCGCCTTCTCGGCAATTTCAGAGGATTCGGCCGCCACAAGAGCAACACGGTCGCCCACAAACCTGACTTTGTTGTCCAGCGAGAACGTGTCCAGCGGCCCCGGAATTGGATCGGACTGTCCGGCGGTGGACCAGATCACACGTGGGACATCCTTCCACGTTAGGACGGCGGCCACACCGGGCAGCGCACGCGCCGCAGTGGCATCGATGTTCCGAATGCGGGCATGTGCGTGCGGGCTGTGCAGCACCTTGGCAACCAGCATCCCCCGTTTCTCGATGTCAGCGGCGAAGGCCGGTTTTCCCTGGGCCAGCTTGATGGCGTCAACCTTGGGCTCAGGCCTTCCAACGACGTTCCAACGGCGTGTTCTGGGCGTCAGGGTCACGGCAGGGCGCGTCAGCGTGGCCGTTGGCCCGGGCTCCGCAAGGGACGAGCCGTCGGACGGCTCACCCGGAGGCTCCAGCGTGTTGCCGTGATCCCAACCAATCGGATCCGTTTCCAGGCTGGCCTCCCCTCGCAGTGCCGCTGCGGCCATCATCACAGCTTGGACCGGCTTCACATAGCCCGTACACCTGCACAGCACTCCGGAGAGAACCTCTCGGACCTGTTCCAGGCTGGGTCGAGCATCCCTGTCCAGGAGGCTCTTCGCGGCCAGGATCTGGGCGGGCGTGCAATAGCCGCACTGAATTGCGCCGGAATCAATGAAGGATCGCTGGAGCTCGTGCAGGCCGCGCGACGAGCTCCAACCCTGAAGTGGATGTTCCCCGAGGGCCTCAATCGTGACAACCGCGTGCCCCTGGGCTTGGCAGGCGAGCATCGAGCCCGCGTTAATGGCCTTGCCATCCATCAGGACGGTGTCGGCGCCGGTCAAGCCATGCTCGTCCCCGAACTTGACTCCGTGCAGGCCAAGCCTCCTGAGCGCCGCAAACAAGGAATCTGATGCTGATACATCCACCTCCAGATCGGCGCCATTGATACGCAGCTCAATTCTCATGTTTCTCCCTGGGGGCGGCCGCCCGCCCGAAGAAGCTTGGGCGACTGTGGCAATTGTATCAAATCCATCGGCTCTGCAAGACGGCTGGCGCTTGGAAGGTACACAAATGCCAAGTAGCAGAAGCTATCCGAAGAGACATCTATGATGCCGTCGGTTGTGGTGTAACTCCTGCAGGGCTCCGAAATCCCCGTGGCGCGCTTGGAAAGCCGCCACGGGAGGAGAACAATACTATAATGCTTGGGCATGCCCCCGAGACTCTTCACACTGATCGAGGCCAATGCTGCGCTGGACGTCATTCGGCCTATCATGGCGGAGATTCAGGGAATCAAGGCAAGCATCCTGGAGAGGCGACCCGAGCTTTGGCCCGCGCTGGTGCGCGTTGCCGGCAACGGGGGAAGCCCTACTCTGAGCCGGCTGGCCGAGGAATTCCGCCGGCTGGATTTTCTGGTTCACCGCATTCTGGAAACTGGCGCAGAGATCAAGGACCTGAGCACGGGATTGGTGGACTTCCGGTTTTTGCACGAAAACCGCGAGATCTATCTCTGTTGGAAGCACGGTGAGGACGATATTCGTTATTGGCATGAGATCGAGGCAGGCTTTGCCGGTCGTCAATCCATTGATGCCCTGTGAATGCCGGCGACCCAACTCCTGGCTTGGAGGCAGTAGCCTTGGCCCTGTGTTGCACCCGGGCAGGTTCCCTGACCCTGCATGACCGCCACCCGTAGTCACCGAGACGGAACGCTCCTGGCGATCGGTGCATACCTGATATGGGGCCTGTTCCCGGTGTACTGGCGGCAGTTGAGCGGCATCGCGCCTCTGCAGCTTATTGGGCATCGCATTGCCTGGTCTTTTATTTTGCTGGCTGCACTTGTCGGCCTCCAGGGCCGCGTACGCGTATTTGCCGCTGTGCTCGACAGGCACGCGGCTTTGACCTATGTGGCTGCCGCCTTGCTAATCAGCGTCAACTGGTTCGCGTATGTCTGGGCTGTGACGCGCGAGCTTATCGTAGAGGCCAGTCTCGGTTACTACATCAACCCGCTGTTCAGTGTGTTGTTGGGGGTTGTACTTTTCGGGGAACGCCTGCGGGCCATGCAGTGGGTGCCGATCCTGATTGCCGCGGCTGGCGTTGTCTATCTCACCGTTACGCTCGGCGCCTTTCCGTGGCTGGCTGTGCTTCTGGCCACCACTTTTGGACTCTATGGGGCCGTGAAGAAGACAGCCCCCTTGGGGCCACTTTTTGGCCTGGCTACCGAGACCGGGCTCCTATTCCTGCCCGCTGTGGGCTATCTGGTGTACTGTGAGATGACCGGTCGAGGCGCGTTCCTGCACAGCTCAATTGCAGAGAGCTTGATGATGATGGGTGGGGGAGTGATCACGGCAGTGCCCCTTCTCCTTTTTGCCGGTGCAGCATCGCGCGTACCGCTGACAACCATTGGTCTTCTCCAGTATCTTACGCCCACGCTGCAGTTCCTCATCGGTGTTTTCGTTTACCACGAGGATCTTCCAACGCCAAGGTTGATCGGCTTTGGGTTGGTTTGGGTTGCCCTAGCTGCATTCTGGCTCGAGGGTCTTCTTGTCCGATTCCACCGGCCTGCTGGCGGAATCGGACGCTCTGCCAGAACCTAGTCCCAACCCAAGGAAGGGTTGCTGCCGGAGCCCGGGCAACGGAAGCTCTGAGTTGGGTTGTGCCGCGCCCATCCTCCAGGAAAGCTACCGTGTGATCGGCGCTGACCGGCCTGCAATCTTCCTTAGCTTATAATCCTGGTTGAAAGCAGGTGTTGCCATGAACAGAAGGGCTTCCACGATCGCCATACTCACAGGCGGCGGGGATGTGCCGGGACTCAATCCTGCCATCCGCGCCGTAACATTCAGGGCATTGCATGAGGGCCACCGTGTTATTGGAGTGCGGCGAGGCTGGGCGGGCCTGGTCGACATGGTTCGGGACGAGCATGCAGACAACAGTGAGAACTATCAAGTGCTCACGGAAGAGATAGTCGATCGGGCTGGCCGCACCGGGGGCACGTTTCTGCATACATCCAGGACCAATCCCAGCCGGACCAAGGCCTCTGATGTTCCCAGGCATCTGACCGACCGATATGCCGCGGAGTCCAATGATCTCACTCCGGAGGTGCTCAAGAACCTGGACTTCCTGGGTGTGGACTGCCTGATCCCCATTGGGGGCGATGACACCTTGAGCTACGGGGTTCGACTGCACCGTGAGGGGATCCGGGTTGTGGCAATCCCCAAAACCATGGACAACGACGTGCCCGGAACAGAGTACTGCATCGGGTTTAGCACCTGCGTGACGCGAACCATCGCCTTGACCAATGACCTGCGGACCATCGCCGGTTCTCATGAGCGACTCGTGGTGCTTGAGGTGCTCGGTCGATACGCCGGCTTCACGGCGCTGCTGCCGACAATGGCCGGGGCAGCGCATCGCTGCGTCATCCCGGAATTCAAATTCAACCTGGAACGACTCGCGGAACTTCTGAGCACTGACCGCCGCAGGAATCCCAGCAAGTATTCGATCGTCCTTGTTTCCGAGGGCGCGACCTTTGACGGCGGGGAGATGGTCTTTGAAGGTCATAGCACCGATGCCTACGGGCATGCAAAGCTTGGTGGAATCGGTGATCAGGTAGCCGAAGCGCTGAAGGAAATCTCTCCCAAATACAATGCCGGCCAGAGCGTGGATGTTCTAGACCAGAAGCTTGGATACATGGTCCGCGGGGGAGATCCCGATGCCATGGACTCGATCGTGCCAATGGTGTACGGGAATTTGGCCTTGAACTTGCACCTCAGGGGCAAACACGGCCGGCTGGTGGCATTGCGCAACGGGCGCTACACCGACGTCCCGCTCGACGTTGTAACCGCTACCAAGAAGGTGGTCAATGTCGATGAGTTCTACGACACGGAACGCTACCGGCCCAAGTATGAGAACTTCGAGAACAAGCCGCAGTTCGTGGTGACCAGCGAGGGCTAGAGGGGCTCTGGCCGGCGGCTCGGACCCGTCGCAACCGCGCTACGTCGCAGTGATTCGGCCGCCGCACGCGTGCACGACCTGAATCTGGGGGTTGCTTCCCGGGGCTTCGCGCCTCAGTTACGCCGAATGAGGGGATCTGACCGGGCCAGTCCGAGCACCGCGCTCGCGGCAATCGGAACGGCCGCCGCAACCGACGGTGTAAGATCTTCCGTGAAGTTGTATCCGGTTGGTACTTCGATTGCCACGATGTCCACACGATCTGGGACACTGGCGCCCGCTGCAGCGGCCACCTGCAGGGCCGCCCACAGGGTCGCATCGTGAGATGAAGCTGAGTGGCCCAGCCCTGGATCCTCCACTTCCGCAAGGGCAAGGACGCGAACCGTGCCTACCGGGCTTTTGGCGGTGACGATCGCATCCACCAATATCACGCGTTGATACCCGAGCATCCTTTCCATGAGGCCCAGGCCCCCCACCGCCAGGCAGTCAGTCTCGACGTAAGCCTCGCGAGACGGTCGGCCATCGAGCTGCTGAACAACTCTCCAGCCAATGCCGTCGTCGCCCAGGATCGGATTGCCCAGTCCGATCACCAGGACTTTGTCATCAGTGCCGATGTCCGTCTGCGGTTGCAGCATCTTGGGCCGGCGTCCTTGAGTCACCCTATCTGCAGCCCGCACGATCAGCAGTGCTGTCTCAGGACTTGCACGGTCTGGCCGCCTGCATCCCGGATGGTGACTTCCAGGGGCATCCGGCCCGGAAGGGAGTGGGTTGCGCAGCCAAAGCACGGATCGTAGGCGCGAAAGGCCATTTCCACTCGATTTAGGATACCCTCGTTAACGACCACGCCATGTCGTATCAAGCTGCTGGCCGCCTTGTTGATGGACATGCTGATGGGGGCGTAGTTGTTTGTGGTGCCAACAATGAGGTTCACTTTTGTTAGTACGCCCCGATCGTCGGTCGTGTAGTGGTGGGTCAGCGTGCCACGCGGGGCCTCGACGATGCCCACGCCTTCCGTTGGCGTTGCGCTGGGGATGGTGTGGAAGTCAGGCGAAGTAATCTCCGGATCGGTCGCCAGTTCAACCCAACGCTCCGCTGCGTAGAGCAGTTCGATGAGGCGCGCCCAGTGCGTAGCAAGGCGCTGATGCACCGGCTTCCCTCCTAGCGTGGCATAGAATCGCTCGTACTCCACCTGCGCAAGAGGCGTAGCCATCCCGTCCGCGGCATTGAGACGGGAAAGCGGTGTGGCACAATAGATCCCGGATTGCTTTCCATCCACAAAGCCCTGCCAACCGATCTCTTTCAGGTACGGGAATTTGAGATACGTCCAGGGCTCAACGTGCTCCGCGATGTGCATGGCGTAGTCGGCCGGCGCATACTTGACAAATTCCTTGCCGTCTGGATCGACCACGCGAACCTTGCCGTCATAGAAGTTGACCCGGTTGTGTTCGTCCACCAGGCCCATGTAGTACGTACGATGAGTGTAGATGTCGCCCAAGACAAGATCCACGTAGGCCTTGTTGCCAAGAACGATGTTATTGAAGAGGCTCAAGCTGAACTGGGCAAACTCCACGGCCCAATGACCGAGAGCTTCGATTTCCGTCCGCTGTTCTTCGGTGATGCCCTTGGTGAGCCCGCCCGGAATCGAGGTGCAAGGGTGTACCTTGCGACCTCCGACAATTTCGATGACGTTGTGGCCGGCTTTTCGGGCTTGGATGACCTTGCCCGCAATCTCAAGCCCCACTTTGTGTATTACACCCAGGATGTTACGTTCTGCGACCGGAGCATCCGGGCCCATGATGAAATCCGGCCCGCCCAGGGCGTAGAAGTGGGTTGCGTGGTCGGTAACATAGAAGGCGCTGTAGAGCAGCTCTCGCAGCTTCTTGGCCGTGGGAGGTGGATCCACGTGATACACGGCATCCGCGGCCTTGGCGGCGGCCATATGGTGCGCCTCCGGGCAGACCCCGCAAATGCGATTCGTGAGCAGCGGCATTTCTTCCACGGGGCGACCGATACAGAACCGCTCAAATCCGCGCAGCTCGGGAATCTGAAAATACGTGTTCGCCACATTGCCGCGCTCGTCCAGGAAAATCTCGATTTTGCCATGGCCTTCGAGGCGAGTAATCGGATCGATGGTGATGCGCTGCGTCATCCTAGACCTTCTCTTTCTTCCACGCAGGAACAGCGGCCCTTAGGAGCGAGCCTGCCAGGTTGAATCGGTAGAATTGACCAACGGGATCTACCAGGCCATCCAGGATGCGGTCGACCTCCTCCGGATCATTGCTGTCGATCACGGAGGCAAATGCCGAAATCAGCCGGGCCCCGTAATCAGTCACGCCCGCCGCTGGCCCATAGCAGCCGATGCACTGCGCCCCCGCCGTGGGGCAGCGCGCATTGCAGCCCTCGCGTGTGGCTGGACCGTTGCAGGGTATGCCTTGTTCCAGGAGGCAGACCGTCGCGTCGGGCGCAAGAGACCAGATCCGCTCAAAAGTCTTGATGGTCTTGACGCTGCGCGTCCGCTTGCATTCGTCGCACACGGTCGAAGCGCCCGCGCCGATGACCGAGCCCTTGGGCGGAAGTTGCGCTCTGCCGTCCAGCACCTGAATGATCAGGTCGATAACCGCGGCGATCTGATCGCTTTCGGGCGGACAGCCCGGCATGAAGTAGTCCACGTCAACCACCTGGCCCAGCGTCCTGAGGATGGGGAGGATCGCGGGGATGTCGAGTTCTCCTTCCGGGACATCGCATGACGTCATCGGGTAGATCTGATTGGGATTGTCGGTCGACACTGTGTTGAATGCAGTATGGACGATCCCCCGCGAATCACTCAGATTGGCCAAGCCAGGAATGCAGCCTTCACAAGCGCACGACCCAAAGGCCACAAGTATCTTGGACTTCGTTCGGAGCAGCTTCGCCATGCGTTCGTTCTCATCGTTGCGAATCCCTCCGTTGAAGAGCGTCAGCAGAATCGCTCCGTCCTCCATGGCCTCGACGTCCTTGTACTTGGCATCCATGGCCACCGGCCAAAAAACCACGTCGAAGTTGGCATCCACGTCCAGGATCTTCTCGTGAGTGTTCAGGACCGCGATCTCGCATCCGCCGCACGAAGCCGCCCAGTACATCGCGAATTTTGGTTTGGTTTTCTCGCTCATGCTGGAATCTCCTGAGGTTCGGATTTCTCCGGCCATTCGCGGGCAGTAGCGCCGGCTCCGTTTTCATGCCCCCAGTTGAGGGGGCCAAGCGCGCGGATTTCCTCGACGAACGACGTCACCTCGCTGGCGAATCTCGCGCCCTCGGCCGCGGATGCCCACACCAATCGGATGCGGCTAGGCTCAAGCCCCAGGCCCCGGAGCGTTCGCGTCAGTAGGTGGTACCGCCGCAGCGTCTTGTAGTTCTGCTCCATATAGTGGCACTCGCCCGGGTGGCAACCAGTGATCATGACTCCGTCGGCGCCGCTGGCCAAAGCCTTTATGACAAATGTCGGATCAAGGCGTCCGGAACACATCAGCCGAATCAGACGCACGTTCGGGGGGTACTTCATGCGGGCGGTGCCCGCCAGATCAGCCGCCCGGTAGGAACACCAATTGCAGGTGAAACCGATGATGGTTGGCTCGAACTGTTCGCTCATGTATGCTCTCCTAGGCCGCTACCGCTTCGGGCAAGACATTCAGGAGCATCAGCCCCTCGATATGCGCCATGACCTGCGCGTCGCTGAACGCGGTCCCGCTGATGGCGCCTGCTGGGCACGCGGCCACGCACGTACCGCAACCTTGACACAGGGCCGCATTGATCTCGCTGACCATCTTCTCATCATGGAAGAGGATTGCGTTGAAGGGGCATAGCCCATTGCAGATCCTGCAGCCTGAACATGCATCCTCACTAACGCTTGCCTTGATTGGCTCCAGCGCAATCTCACGTTGCTGGATCTTGCCCAGCACCCGTGCCGCAGCGGCCGCTCCCTGGGCAACGCTGGCGGGAATGTCCTTGGGACCCTGGACACAACCCGCAATCATGATGCCCTCGGTCATGGTGGCAACCGGATCGAGTTTCGGATGCTTCTCGGTGTACCAGCCGCTGGCGCCGCAAGCGATGCCAAAGATCTTGCCGACTTCCTTGGCATCGTGTCGTGGTTCCAATCCCGCAGACAGAATCACCATTTCGGCGGCAATGCGGCGTTGCTTGCCTATTAGTGTGTCCTCAACTTGAACGATGAGCCTGCCCTCTTCGTCGGTGCTGCGCGCCACATCAGTGATTTCCGCTACCTTGCCCCGAACGAACTGGCCGCCTTCCTCGAGCACTCTCTTGTAGAACTCCTCGTAGTCCTTGAAAGGCGTTCGAATGTCGATGTAGCAGTTGTGCACCTCAGCACCGGTGCGCTCCATCACCAGATGGGCGAACTTCAGACTCTGCATGCAGCAAATCCCGGAGCAGTATTTGTTGTAGTTCTCGTCGCGACTGCCCACGCAGTGAACGATCACGACTGATTTCGGCGTGGTCTTCATGTCGCGCAGAACTATGCGACCCTCCGTCGGTCCGGCGGCATTGCACATGCGCTCAATCTCCAGGCTTGTGAACACGTTGGGTAGTCGGCCGTACCCGTATTGGGCGATGCGCCTGGCATCAAACAAATCGTAGCCCGTGGCGAGGATGATGTTTCCAGCCCGCACCTCGACGAGCTCGTCCTTCTGGTCGAACGCAATTGAATTGGGTTCGGTTGGGCAGAAGAGCTGGCAAGCCTTGCACTTGCCGTTCTTGAAGTAGGTGCAATTCTCGGCGTCGATGACTGGGAAGCGCGGCACTGCCTGGGCAAAGGGCGTATAGATTGCCTTGCGATTGCCAAGTCCAGCCTCAAAGACGTTGTCAACTACCTTCTTGGGGCACTTCTCCCAACAGATTCCGCAGCCCGTGCAGGATTCGCTATTGACGAATCGGGCTTTGCGACGGACCGTCGCCGTGAAATTTCCCACATAGCCGTCGACCTTCTGTACCTCGCTCCAGGTCATCAAGGTGATATTGGGGTGAGTGCCAACTTGGACCATTTTGGGGGTAAGGATGCAGGCGGCACAGTCGAGGGTGGGAAATGTCTTGTCGAACTGAGCCATGTGTCCCCCGATGGAAGGCTCGCGTTCGACGAGGCACACGTGGTAGCCAGCGTCGGCGATCTCCAGGGCAGCCTGGATCCCCGAAATTCCCCCTCCTACCACCAACGTGTCGGCGTGAATGGGAACCATGAGCGGTTCAAGCGGCTCGTTGTGGATTACGCGTTCTACACCGCCTGCAATGACTGCCTTGGATTTTTCTGTTGCCGCGGCCCTATCGGCGTGGACCCAGGAGACCTGCTCACGGATAGAGACGAGTTCGCAGAGGTAGGGATTCAACCCGGCGTGCTCGCACGCAGTTCGGAAGGTTTTCTCGTGAAGGTGCGGCGAGCAGGCTGCCACAACGACGCGCGTGAGCCCAAGTTCCCGGATGTCCCTTTCGATCAGTTCTTGGCCGAGGCTCGAGCACATGAACTTGTACTCGCGACCCACGACCACCCCGCGATGCTTGAGGCGGGCCACGGCCCACTCGGCCACACCTTGCACATCCACTGTTCCAGCAATGTTGGTCCCGCAGTGACAGACATACACGCCAATCTTCTCAGTCATGAGGATTTCTCCTGTTTCCCCGTTCAAACTGGAAGCAAGCCAGCCGTATTACCGGGCGTCGGCGAAGGCGAGCAGCGGCGCGCCTGACACCATTTCCTGCCCGATCCCCAAGCGGTCCGGCTTCAGCCCGAGAGCCACGCCCATCAGCTGGGTGAAATACATGATTGGAACGACAAAGTTGCTGCCGAATTCGTGGTTGACCTGGGTCTGGTAGACCTCCAGATTCACGTTGCACATTGGACAGACAGTGGCAATCACATCAGCCTTGTGTGCGACGGCGTCCTCCAGCAGAATCCGCACCATGTCCAGGGCCGCTTTGCGATTGGTAACGATGAGCGAACCGCCGCAGCAGCGGATCTTTGATGCATACGGCAGGGGCTCTGCCCCAATGGCAGAAAGCAGGTTCTCAAAGAACACGGGGTTCTCTGCGTTCTCATGATCTTTCCTGGGCCGCAGCAGCTGGCAGCCATAGTACGGAGCTACCTTGAGCCCCTTCAGCGGCCGGCTTGCGAGCCTTTCAATGGAATCCAGCCCCACATCCTCGAGGAATACCTCTATCAAGTGCCTAACCCGCAAGCTCCCGTCCACATGCAGCTCGTCGGCTGCGAGAGCGTAGTTGATGTGCTCCGCCAGATCGCCGTCCTCGCGAAGATACTTGTTGGTGAAGTATGCGTTCTTGTAGCAAGCGCTGCATGGCGCGACGAAGTCGCTCAGTCCCTCTTTTTCTGCCAACGCCAGGTTTCGCGCCACCAACGTGTGAGCCAGCAATTCGTCAACCGGGAAGTATGCCGTGGCACCGCAGCAATTCCAATCTTCTATCTCGGTCAGCTCCAAGCCGAGAGCGCCCGCGACTTCGCGTGTGGATGCGTTGTAGCCTCGAGAGAGGCTCTCCAGCGAGCAACCGGGATAGTACGCGTAGCGGCTCATGAGGGCTCTCCAATCGGAATGATGCGCCTCACTATCTTCTGGAAGGCTGCCAGTTTCCTGATCTTCGTAGGCAGCAGCGGCATTCTTCCCTTCAACACCAGACTGGTGGCGGTTTGGGCCTCCTGCACCAGCCCACGCGGCCCATACTTGAAAAGATAGGTCGGTGCAAGCGCCGGCTCGAAGGATCTGCCAGACCCGACAATCATCTTGACAAAGCTCTGCGAGAATGCCGGGCCGATCAGGCCCTCTTGATGGCGATCGTTCCACATCGAGTAGCGTTTGAGGGCATACATCATGTCCGCGATGTCAATACCCGCCGGGCACCGCACGCTGCAGTGGTAGCAGGATGCACACGACCAGAAGGTGTTGCTCTCAAGCACCTGCGCCTTGAGCCCGGCGCCTATCATGCCGATAATCTGCCGGGGTGTGTGATCCATGAACTCGACGGCGGGGCAGGTGCCGGAACATGTCCCACACTGCAGGCAATCCGAGATAGGCTTCCCGTGCGTGGCATACATCAGATTGGTGATTTCGTCCTTGAAGGTGGGCACGCTTGACATGCCGAATCCTCCTAGTGCTCAGCAGCCTTTTTCTCTCTTGCCAATCGAAGCAACGTGCCTACTTTCTCCAGCAGCAGCGTAGGCTCGACAGGCTTCTCCACCAACTCGTCGGTCTCGACGAAGTGTGGATGAACAGACTGGCCCGGGAACAGGAATGCGATTTGCTCCCTGAGGCCGGTGATGATCAGAAGCGGCATTTCCCTGAGCTTCGGATCCTTTCTGATCTTTCGCGCTAAGGCGACTCCCTCGGCGCCCCTGCCCATCATGATATCCAGCAGCAGAAGATCATAGGGCTTTGCCCGCAGCTTCTCGAAGCCGGTCTTCGGATTGTAGGCCACGTCCACAGCGTAGTCTGCCTTCTCCAGTACGGACTTGATTCCCTCCACGAAGTCGGGATCGTCATCGATCATCATGATTTTCGCCTGCATCTCAAACCTCCTTCTCCGGCATGTCGCCTTGGATAGAGCAGCATTTGGGCACCCTACGCTGGCTCCAATTCGCCGATCCCGGGCAATTGAATTACGAAGGTACTGCCGGTGCCCGGTTCGCTCTCCACCGCAATGGATCCGCGATGTGCTTCCACGATGCGTCGGGCAACGGCCAGTCCGATTCCGCTACCTGTCTCGGCGGTGTGATTCGCTTTGCCACGGTAGAAATCACCGAATATGTGGGGCAGATCCTCTTTTGATATCCCTGTTCCCGTATCAGCAACGGAGATCAGGACCTCGGGGCCGGATTGCCGTGTGGTCAGGATCACCCTGCTCGAGGGTCGCGAGTACTTGACCGCGTTTCCCAGGATGTTGGTCAGGGCCTCGACCAGTGTCCCCTCATCACCGGAGACGGCTGCCGAGACTCCCTCGACTACAGTCACGATCTCGACTTCCTTGCGGCTTGCGGTAGGTGTCAAATTGTCCACTGCCTTGGCGACAACGTCCTGAATCAGGACGCGACGGAATGTGTCCCGAAGCTTGGTCATGTCCACAGAAAGTACTCGCAGCCAAGTGAGAATGATCTGGGTCAGAGCACTTATCCGATTCTGGATGCGGTCGAGCCGCGCCTTCTGCTCCCGGCTGAGTACCCCTGCCAGCTCATCCGCAAGAACGAACAAGTTCTGCTGAACTGCCCCCAGGGGCGCCTTCAACTCATGCGAGACTATAGCGGCGAAGTTCTCCCTCAGCGCTTCCCGCTCGCTCTTCAATGCGATGGTTTCCAACATCAGATGCCTGGTCTCGAGTCCCCGCCGAGTGATCATCCGGAACTCGTCCGGCGTGAACGGTTTTGGCAGGAAGTCGTACGCGCCGATCTTCATGGCTTCGATCGCTGAACTCACCGTGGCGAAGCCTGTTATGACGATGATCACCAATGAGGGATCGGACTCCCGGACAGCCTTGATCACATCCAATCCGCTCAGCCCCGGCATCTTCAGATCCACGTAGACGAGATCGGGCCGGAATTCGTCAATTGATCGGAGGCCGCTTTCCCCGTTCGACGCCGTGGCAATTTGGTATCCTGATGCCCGGAGGATCTGGGTGCAAGAGTCCAGGACGACTTCCTCGTCGTCGATGATCAGGATCCTGTCCTCAGAAGCCATTCTGCAATCCCTCGATGTCGTTATCCACCGGGAGCCGCACGAGGAACTTGGCGCCCCCACTTGCAAGATTCTCAACCCGGATATCGCCGTTGTGCTCCTTGACGATCCCGTAGCTAATCGCCAACCCCAATCCCACGCCGTGCCCCGCGTCTTTCGTTGTGAAGAACGGGGAGAAGACCCGCTTCAGGTTCTCCGGCGAAATCCCCGGCCCCGAATCCGTGAACGTGATCTCGATTTGCGCGGCTCGGGAATCCCACCGGGTGGCCAAAGCAAGCCGCCCCTTGCCCTCCATTGCCTCCGCTGCATTGATGATGATGTTCATGAACACGCGCTCCAGCTGGGAAGGATCGAGGACCGTGAGAGGCAAATCGGAGGCAAAGCTGCCATGTATCTCGATGTTGTGGAACAAGACCTGGTTCTCAAGCAGCGACACGCACTGCCTCAGCACTTTGTTGACATCATACAGGGTCTTGTTTGACTTTCGCTGCCGGGAGAAGTCCAGCAAACCGCGCACAATGCTGGAGCATCGGTTAGCCTGCGTGACGATCTTCTCTAGGTTGGAGCGTGAGTCCTCGTCCGGGGCACAGGATTCGAGCAGCATGTGCGAATAGGTGACGATGCCCTGGAGCGGGTTGTTTAGCTCGTGCGCCACGCCGGCGGCCAACTGGCCAATCAGCGCCAGTCTCTCGGATTCCATGATCTTGCTCTTGGTGAACTCCTCGAGTTCATGATCGCGCTGCTGCAGCGCCGCGGCCATCTGGTTGAAGGAGTGGGCAAGCGCGCCGATTTCGTCGCTGGAGTCGATTTCGACCCGTGCGTCCAAGTCGCCGTCTGCCACTCGCCGTGAGGCTGCGACCAGTTGCCTGACAGGCATTGAGATGCTGCGTGAAATGGAATACGCCAGGGCCATCGTTACCAGTGCACCAAGGATAGTTATGCCCAGAAACACAACCTGCACTTCGGTCCGGATATCCGTGTATTTCTGCTCCAAGATGCCGACGTAGAGGATCCCAATTCTGCGGCGACTGAAGTCCTCGATTGGCTCGTAGGCAGTGATGTACCAGTTATTGACGACAAACGCCCTGCCAATCCAGGGTTCGCCGTGGAGTATCACTTTGTCGTAGACCTCTTCCATGACCCGGGTCCCGATGGCGCGGGTACCATCCGCATTCGTGACATTCGTCGAAATCCGGACGTCGTCCTGGAATATTGTGGCGGTGCCAATGTCATCGCCTTTGTACTTCAGGCCTTGGAAGACCGTTTGCTTGACCTGGTCCACGATCCCATAGTCGCGGTTCAACAACGTGCCGCCGTAGACTACGCCAATGAAATTGCCGTGGTAGTCCAGGATTGGAGCCGCGCTTTTCATCATCATCCCTGAGGTCTGCTCGGTCTCGGTGCGAGATCGCGCCATGGGTGTATCGATGAAACTCAGATAGGCTTTCCTGGCAATGTCGGAGGATTCCTGCGCTAGCTCCGCTCCGCTCACGATGGCAGTTGCCGCAACTGCCGTCCGGGTCCGCAGCACGGCGGCGACCAATTCATCGCGCGCCTGGCTATCGCCTGCCAAGCTCCAGTTGTTTGCGCGCAGGAGCACCGTGCCGGAGGTGTCCGCAATGTTCAGTATGTCCAAGCCTTCCTTGTTCTTGATCCTGAGAAGCTCAACCGCCGCCGCAGGCAGGTCTCCGGAGCCCAGCGCCGTGATGATGATGTACCTGTCCGCAGTTAGTCGTACAACGTCGTTGATATGCCTTAGCTGACTCGCATAAATCTCCCTGGCCGAATTGAGATCTCGCTTGACCGTCTCTTGGGCCTCCGTGACAATCCGGTTACTGATGAGCTGCATGCCGACGACAGTGAATATCAGGCTGGCAAGCATCGCAATCAGCAGGAAACTAAGGATCAGCTTTGTGGCGATTGGCATGCGCACCGCTCGGCGCTGAAACACCGCGCGCCGAGCCGCCCGGGATCCACTGCTCAGCTTGGCGAGTCCAGCTCGAAACCAACTTGTCGCCTGTGAAGCTACCATTCAGCTCTATCCACTTCCTGGCTCCAGAATCCCTAGAGTGCCGCGTGTACAAGCTCCATCAGGTCTTTCACGTCCAGGCGGTCCTGATGGCCGGTTGTCTTCAGGGCATCGCGGAACATGCTGACATCCTTGGGGCACGCGGTAACCATGACACCCACCCCGTCAAGTGAGGCGGCTTCACGAACGCGGCTTTCGCTGGGTCGCTCCCGCATTTCACCTTCCTTCATCCAGATGCGGCCTCCACCTGCACCGCAACAGGCAGCCCGATCCCGGTGACGCGGCATCTCCACCAGAGCGCAGCCTA
>DATIPW010000080.1:0-4963 GCA_035471605.1 Anaerolineales bacterium
ATTCTCGGGGAAGGAGGCGGCCAGCAGGCCGTCGGCGCCGATCAGCGTCGTGTTCTCCATGCCCGCGATATCCGAGGACTGGGCAGTGATGAAATCGCCCTCGGGCTCAAAGATCGGGAAGTACAGGACGTCAGGTGAGTCGGCTGCTACCGTGGTCAGGACGGCCCGCATGTCCGTATCGCCAACATTGACGGCGCCCTGGAAGGTCACCGTGCCTCCGAGCTCAACGAAGCGGTTGGCCATCACCTGCTGCAATTGATCGGCGTAGGGGCTGCCGTCGTGAATGGTGGCCGCCGTCCTGGCGCCCAACTCATTGTAGGCGAATTCAGCTGCAACCGCGCCCTGGAACAGGTCCGTGTGGCAAACCCGGTAGTAGCCGGGCAGCCAGGTCTGACCCTCAATGGTCAGGGCAGGAGCGGTGTTGGAGGGCGACAGCATGCTCAGGCCTGCCGAGCTAATGGTCGGCAAGGCGGCAGTCGCCGCGCTCGAGCAGTTGGTGCCGATCACTCCGATGATGGTGGGATCGGAAGCCACCTTGGAGGCTGCGGTCTGGCCACCCTCGGCAGAACACGTGGAGTCTTCCACGCTCAGTTGGATGGGGTGACCGAGAAGTTCACCGCCCCGATCGTCGATCGCGATTTCAACGCCGCCCCGGGAGTCCTCGCCCAGAAAGGCCGTTGCACCCGAAAGGGCCCCCATGAATGTAATATGTACGGGATCGCCCGGCGCGATTTCGACGCAGCCGATCGTGTCTGTACACTCGAAGCCCTCGGCCTCGGGCGCAGACGGCGCTGCCGCCTCGGGCTCAGCTGCCTCCGGCGCAGACGGCGCTGCCGGGGCGCATGCCGTCGCCAGCACGCTCAGGCCCACCAGCACCGAGATCATGAAAAGCAGTCGTTTGGACATTCTTATCTCCTCCAGAAGCATTTTGGAAAGATCAATTCCCCGGCCGGGCTGAAACCATGCGCACCCGGCTGGATCCCCATGGAGCTGAAAAGGCTGGGCTGTTTTCGGCATCACCTCCTTGGAAAGACAAGATTCGCCCGCTGTGGACGATCCATCCTACCTAGCACGGCGCCGCGAGGCTTTCCCACCTTGCGTGGATTTTCTCGCGGCACAATCACAACACCAAGATTTTCGGATCGTTCCAACAACTTGGAGGCTAATCATATAGGCAAACGGACGGTTGGTCAAGTGCAGCTGGCAGGCCCCTGGGCGAAGTTCCGCCCGAGTGGCCTTGCTCCCAAGGACGCCCGTCCCGGGCTTGCCCTGCACCGGGGGCGCAAAAGCGCTCAGCCAGCCGCCGACCGATCCGGCGACGCGCCCCTTTGTGCGGCGGGCGCACCCAGGAGCCATCGGGCCTAGGGATAGGCCCGGGCTAGCCAATCTTGGGGCTCAACCTGGACGCCGTTGACCCACAGCTCGAAGTGCAGGTGCGGCCCGGTGACCCGGCCCGTACCTCCGATCTTGCCGATCAGCTCGCCGGCCTCCACCAGCTGACCCACCTGCACGTCCAATTCCTCCTGATGGAAGTAGCCGCTGTAGACGCCCCAGCCGTGATCCAGGAAGGTGGCATTGCCGCGCACGTTCAGGGGGCCGGCAAAGACCACGACACCCGGGGCGGCCGCGTAGATGTCAAAAGGCTTCTCCTCGGAACAGACGCCGTAGTCCAGTCCGGCGTGAAAGTAGTCATAGTCGCTGAGATTGAAGGAGCGGCGGGTGCCAAACCAATCCTTTATGCAGAAGGGTTGGGCAACCGGGACACCAATCGGACCATTCCAGCGCCGGGGTTCGGTCCTCGGGGCCACGATCGACTGCACCAGCTGCTCTTCGGGACCCGTCACGGCCGGATCGATGGTCTCTGCCGAGACCGTGAGCGATTCTTTGGGAAAGGCAGCGCTCGAGATGACGAGGGATTGCTGGAACGATTGGATCGTGCCGTCCGGGAGTTCCGCGTCCAGCTGCAGGGGGTAGACACCGGGCTCCAGCATGGCGTGAATTCCCTGCAAGGCCACCATCTGTCCGCCTCCCATCAGGAAGAAGTTCAGCGGATACTCGGCCAGCATGCCTCCCAGGGTCGCGCCCGGCGTCGGGGTGACCACGATCTCCGCGGTCGAACCCTGTTTCAGCGGCAGGGTGCGGATCTCAGCGCTCTGGAAGGCGGTCGGCAATCCGGTGGGCAGCTGGGCTTCGGAACCAGGGCCGGATGTATACAGGCTGTCGCCGGGCAGGCCGCCCCAGCTGCCGCCAAGGCCGTTCAGTGTGGCCAATGTCCAAGCATCGGTCCCACCCAGCACGGCCGCTTCGAGCAGCGATCTCCCTGGCGCTGTGGCGATGCGATGCGTGAGTTCGGACTCCCCCTCCTGCCTTGGAACCACCATGGCCGCGCCCACGTAGAACTCGGTTGGGCTGACGAGGTGGTTCAGCCGCTGGAGCAGTTCCACAGGGATCCGCGTGCGGCGCACCACGCTGCGGAACGAGTCGCCGAAATCGATGATTTCGGTGTCCAGAACCCCGTTCACGCCTTCCAGTCCCGGGATGATCAGGCGTGCGCCGTCGGAGATGAGATCCGGATCCGTGATGCCGTTGACCAGCATCAGGGCATTGATATCGACATTGAAACGCTCGGCAATTGTGGACAGATACTCGTTGGGCTGTACGATGTAGATGGGCCCCGGCGGCGTGGGGGTCGGATCCTGGGCAGCCGCAGACGACGCCACACCCACTGTCAGCGTCAGCAGAACAAGCAAGGTCACCACAAGCCTAGGCATCGAGTATTTCCACCTTGTCGCCGATTTCATACGCCGCCAGCTGATCAGCCTTCAGTTCCAGGACATACATGGCTGGATGTCGCGGCACGTAGGCAGGATGCCAAGCCCTGGCCAGCACCTTGTCCACGACCAGCATGCTGCTGCTGATCCAGAAGATAGCCAGATCCAAGGGCACAAAGAACATATGGATGGCAGAACCCCAGCGCCCGTCGTGCCTGCCCACGAGCAGCATGCCAGCATCCGGCGCCAGGCCGGGGCGAAACATCATCCCCTGCAGTCGGCTGGCAAAGTCGCGGCACACCACGACTCGAACAGGCCGGCTGAGCTCGCGGGTCTGGTTCTGGATGACGGCCAGAGTTGTCATACTCGAAAGCAAGCCCTGGGGCCTGCGGTCGCTCCTTGGCCCGTCACGAGCGCCTCACGCCTCAATCCGCTGTCCCTGATCATGCGTCCACGCTGTTGCACGCGGGGCCACGTGCCTGCCGACCGCCTCGCCCGCTGCAAGGAATCCGAGACCCCATCGGGTGCAGCAATCGAATCAGCGGCTGCGAAAACATGGCCCGATAGCCAGCCATGATCGCGCCGGCCGGGCATCCATAGGCAAGGGTGCGACCTTTCCGTGTGTGGCTGCATCCAAGGATCCGTGATCGGCCCGCTGCACACCGTGGGCTGCATAGACAGGCAGGTCCGGCTTGCCCCAGCCAAACGGCTGGAAGTCGTCAGTTTACCATAGGGCCTGAAAAGGGGAATGCATCCCTGTGGCCCCTGCCAGGCGGACCGAAGTGGGCCTGCCGGGCACCGGGTCGGGGATGCGCATTAGAGCCACGTATGAGGCCGGTTGCCCCGACGTATCTGGGTCGCTTGGGTTGGTATAATCCTTGTGTTAGGGAATTCGGAGGAATCGGTGAATCAGAATCGAACCCAATCGTTCATCATCTATCTGCTTCTGCTGGTGGCGATTGGTGCAATGCTGTACGTCGGATTTCGGCAGGACTCTGCGGCCCAGCAGCCGTTGACCATCAACGAGGTGGCGGAGGCGATCCAGACCGGAAGCGTGGCCCGCGTCACGATCCAGAATGACGACACGGTCAAGATCGTATACAAATCAGGCAAGGAAGGCGAGTCTCACAAGGAGAACTCCGCCACGCTGGTCGACCAGTTGGTGAGCCTGGGGGTGACGCCTGAGCAGCTGAACTCGGAAAACATCAAGATCGAGGTCAAGCCTCCTTCCCAGTGGGCGGGGATCCTGAGCAGCCTGCTCTACATCCTGCCGGTGATCTTCATGGCGGGTGTTCTGTGGTTCATTTTCCGTCAAGCCCAGGGGAGCAACAATGCGGCCATGGCCTTTGGCAAGAGCCGCGCCCGCATGTTCAGCGGCGAGCACCCGACGGTTACCTTTGAGGATGTGGCCGGCGTGGAGGAGTCCAAGCAGGAACTGGCCGAGGTGGTGGAATTCCTCAAGGAACCTCAGAAGTTCATACAGTTGGGCGCCCGCATCCCCAAGGGCGTGCTTCTGGTCGGACCTCCCGGCACAGGAAAAACGCTGCTGGCGAAGGCAGTTTCCGGGGAGGCTGGCGTCCCCTTCTTCTCGATTTCCGGCTCGGAGTTCGTGGAGATGTTCGTTGGTGTAGGTGCCAGCCGTGTGCGTGATCTCTTCGACCAGGCAAAGCGCCACTCCCCTTGCATTGTCTTCGTAGATGAGATTGACGCGGTCGGCCGTCAGCGCGGGGCAGGCCTGGGCGGATCGCACGACGAGCGCGAGCAGACCCTCAACCAGATGCTGGTTGAAATGGATGGTTTTGACACGGACACCAATGTCATCATCATTGCTGCCACCAATCGTCCTGACATCCTGGATCCCGCACTGCTTCGACCGGGTAGGTTCGACCGTCGTGTGACGCTGGATCGTCCGGACGTCAAGGGCCGCGAAGCCATTCTGAAAGTGCATGTCAAGGGCAAGCCGCTCGATCCGGTTGTGGATCTTGCATCGCTTGCCCGCGGCACTCCCGGCTTCGTCGGGGCCGATCTTGAGAATCTGGTCAACGAGGGCGCCATCCTGGCCGCCCGGCGCAATAAGAAGTCCATTGGCCAGCCCGAGCTGGAAGAGGCGATTGAGCGGGTGGTCATGGGTCCGGAGCGGAAATCCCGGCTGATCTCCGACGAGGAAAAACGCATCATCGCCTATCATGAGG
>DATIPW010000081.1:0-4963 GCA_035471605.1 Anaerolineales bacterium
CGAACATGCCGTGGTGTATGGCCGCCCGGCGCTGGCCGTCCCGGTGACCCAGGTTCGCGCCGAGGCCGAAGTGACTGCCTCATCCCGACCGGGCATCTGGATCGATGCGCCTGCGATTGGGTTGAGCGCGAACCTGAGCACTCTGCCCGCTGAGCATCCCTTATCGGCACTGATCCACAACCTCCTTTCCGGGCTGGGCATCCAGCCCCTCCCGGATGTGATGATCCGGATCACCTCCACCATCCCGGTCGCCTCGGGATTGGGCTCTGGCGCCGCGGTATCCGCCTCCCTGATCCGGGCGCTGGCCCTGTTCCTCGGCCGGCCGCTGACCGATGCGCAGGTGAGCGGCTACGCCTTCGAGATCGAGAAAGTGCATCACGGAACGCCATCGGGAATCGACAATACGGTCGTGGCGTACGCCCGGCCGGTGTACTTCCGCAAAGGGCGGCCGATCGAAATGCTGCAGGTACGCGCGCCGTTCACGATCGTGATTGGCTATACAGGGGTCCCCGCGCCCACACGCGAGGCGGTGAGCGACGTGCGCCGCTTGTGGGAGAGCAGCCCGGGGGAATGGGATGTGGTGCTGGACGGCATCGGTGCACTGGCAGGCATGGCGAGAGAGGCGATCGAGAACGGCGTGTGGCGGCACCTTGGGCCGCTGATGAATGAGAATCAGGCGCTTCTCCAACGGCTGACGGTGTCCTCCCCGGAACTGGATCGCCTGGTGGCGGCCGCGCGGCAGGCGGGTGCCCTGGGCGCCAAACTCAGCGGGGGCGGCCGCGGCGGCAACATGATCGCCCTGGCGCCTTCCGCCGAGCGTGCCGCTGCAGCCGGCATAGAAACGGCCCTCAGAGATGCCGGCGCCTCAATGACAGTGGTCACGTCCATCGGCGCAACTGAACCGAGCCGCGATATTCTGATATAAATACTCTAGTTCCTTCGCAGCGGAACCAAGATGTCGACGTGCCCGCATTGTCAGGCCCTCAACCGTGAGGGCGCAAACTTCTGCCGGGAGTGCGGCCAGCGCCTGGCCGGAAGCTGCCCGCGCTGCGGCACGTCCGTTGAATTAGCCTTCAACTTCTGTGACCAGTGCGGGTACGCCTTGCGCGGCGAGGACAGCGCGAGCGCTCCGCACCCTTGGCAGCAGATCGCTCCCACAGCGGCAGCGGCCAGGCCGTCTTCAAGTCAATCAGCTCAATCAACACCCCCCGGCGAAGCGGCTCGCCAGCCCTCACCGACCGCGAAGGATACGCTGCAGCGGGTCATTCCCAGGGAACTGCTGGAGAAGTTGGAGCGCGCCCGCAGCAGCGGCGAGATGGTGGGCGAACGCCGCATTGTCACAATGTTGTTCTGCGACCTCCAGGGTTCCACGGAAGCTGCCGAGAAACTGGACCCCGAAGATTGGACCGAGATCATGAACGGCGCCTTTGAGCAGATGATCCAGCCGATCTACAGCTTCGAAGGCACCGTGGCACGCCTGATGGGTGATGCCTTGCTGGCATTCTTCGGCGCCCCCATCACGCATGAGGACGACCCACAGAGGGCGATCCTGGCCGGCCTCGAAATCGTGCGGCGCATCTCCGCGTATCGGGGGGAGATTGAAGCGCGCCACGGGGTCCTGTTCGATGTCCGCGTCGGCATCAACACCGGCCTGGTGGTCGTCGGCGCGGTGGGCTCGGATCTGCGGATGGAGTACTCCGCGCTGGGAGATGCCATCAATGTGGCGGCCCGCATGGAACAGACCGCCGCGCCGGGTACGATCCAGGTGGCTCACGACACCTACAGACTCACCAAGGCCTACTTTGATTTTGAGGCCTTGGGCGGCATCGAAATCAAGGGCAAGGCCGAGCCGATGCAAGTGTACCGGCCCCTGGCCAGCAAAGCGATCAGCGGACATGTGCGCGGCGTCGAGGGGCTGCGCTCCGAGCTTGTGGACCGCCAGGCCGAACTGGTGTCACTGCGCCAGATTCTGGCGGATCTGCGCCATGGGGTGGGCCGTATTGCGTGCGTCCTCGGCGAAGCGGGCCTCGGCAAGACACGCCTGATCCAGGAAGCCCGGAAGAACATGGAGGGGCAAGGGGACGGCCCCAACCTGCGCTGGCTCGACACCACCAGTCTTTCCTATGAATCCAATCAGGCCTATGGTCTCTTCAAACGCTTGATGCAGCAGGCGGCGGGGATCGATTCCTCCGAGAAACCGGAGCTGCTGCGCAGCAAATTGGCCGGCTTGACCGAGAAGCTGGATGCTGCACATAGGAGCCGGGCCGCGCGGGTATTTGAGGCGCTCTTTGGGTCCGCCGGCGAGGGGGATTCGCCACTGGATGGGGAAACCTTCCGGCAGGAGCTGCTCGAGGCCATGCAGGGCTGGTGGCGCACGAACCTGTCTGCCCAGCCAACCGTCCTGGTTTTCGACGATCTGCACTGGACCGATTCGGCGTCTGCCGCGCTGCTCAAGAGCCTGCTGCCGCTGACGGAGCAGATCCCGCTGGTCCTGTTGTGCGTAATGCGTGTGGAGCGCCAATCCGCCGCCTGGCAGGTCAAGACGACTGCCGAGGAGGAGTTCCATCACCGCTACACCGAATTGGTGCTGCGGGCCTTCACGGAGGCCGAGAGCAATGAGTTGATCGACCGCTTGTTGGGGAAGCCGGAGATCCCGGACCGGTTGCGGCAGAGCATCATTGACAAATCCGGCGGGAATCCCTTCTTCATTGAAGAACTGGTGCGAACGCTGATAGATAATGGAGCCCTGGTGGCAGAAGAGCGCCTGGTGGATGGCGCACCGACGCGCAGCTGGCGCGCGGTCAGCACCAGCGTGGATTTTGAGATCCCGGACAACCTCCAGTCCCTGCTGGCCGCTCGGATGGATCGTCTTGAAGAGGGGACTCGGGGCACGCTGCAGCTGGCCTCCGTGATCGGCCGATCGTTCTACCGGCGCATCCTGGATGCCGTGGACGAGGGCCGGCCGGAACTGGACAAGGACCTGGGGGCGTTGGTGCGCATGGATCTGATCCGCGAGGCGGCGCGCGTACCTGAATTGGCCTACGCCTTCCGCAATCCCCTCACCCAGGAGGCCGTCTACAACACCATCTTGCTCAGGCGGCGGCGTGAGTTCCACCGGCGAGTGGGCGAGGCCATCCAGGCGCTCTACCCCGATCAATTGGAGGGTCTCTTCGGTCTCCTGGCACATCACTTCACCATGGCGGGTGAACGGGAGCAGGCCATCCAGTACTCCCGGCTGGCCTCCAAGCAGGCAGTCGCGTTGTTCGCGTACGAGGACGCCGCGGCCCCGCTGCAAAGCGCCTTGCAGCTGCTCAAGCCGGAAGATTTGCCCTCCGTGCGGTTGACGCTGCTCGAGGAGCTGGGCGACGTGTACCGCCTGCTGCGGGATGCCAAC
The DNA here is from genome assembly GCA_035471605.1 of Anaerolineales bacterium. GTDB lineage: Bacteria > Chloroflexota > Anaerolineae > Anaerolineales > Villigracilaceae > Fen-1038. The sequence continues at coordinate 3,395 of DATIPW010000081.1, forward strand.
CGCGCCCTGCCGCTCTTCCAGCAGGCCATCGATCTGGCCGGCGGCCTTCCGGACGATCCGATCACCCTGGTGCGGCTGCACCGCAAGGTGGTGGAGTTCATCATGGAGGCCAAATGGACCGTGAGCCTAGAATTCTTCCAGCAAGCCAGCGAGCTGGCGGCCGCCTCACGCAAAGAGCTGCAGCGGCTGCTTGAGCAGGCCTCAGGCGCGGACCCCCACGTCGAGTCCGTCCGGGCCCTGGCCGCGCTGTCCTACGATGCCTGGCGAACGCAGAATCCCCCCGACTGGGACGCCGCCCAGAAATTCGCCCAAGCCGCCGTCAAAATGGCAGAGCCGTTGGATGACCCCGCGGTCCATTCACGCGCCCTGGGGGCGCTGGCGCGAGTGATGGACGCCCGCGGTCTGCTGCGGGAGCACCTGCATGTCGCGCAGCGGCGGCTGCAACTGGTGCTGGACGGCAGGATCGTTGATCCAAGCGAGCACATCGACGTGCTGAACAGCATGGGCATGGCACGGATGTACGTGGGCGAGTATGAGGCGGCCCTGCCGCATCTCCTGGAAGCCGCGGCCCTGGCGGAGAAAGCCAACGTCGTGGGGCCGCTCAACGCGGCTCTGGGCCTGCGGGCGCAGTGCCTGTTCCGGCTCGATCGCTGGGATGCGGTCTTGGAGCTGGAGCAACAGTGGCGCGCCCTGGAACGGCGCTACCCGCGCGAACGCCTTGGTCCGACCTGCTTCTCGGTGGCCTTGAGCGCGGGCATCTTCGCCATGCGCGGAGACCAGCAGCGAGCGCGAGCCTACGCGGAGGAATCCTACAACTATATGGTGTCCATCGCGGTCCCGGAGGAAGGCTGGCCCCGGAATCCCTTCTATTGAAGATCCCTGCCGCTGACGGCACTGGGCGAGTTCGCCCGGGTGAGAGAATGCATGGAGGCAGGCTCCAAAACCGACGGGCAACCCGTCAGCTGGGGCACCACGGCGCATGACCACGAGCTCTACATGATCCTGGCCGACGCCGCCGCTCAGACCGAGGATGCAAACGGGCTGCGCCAGTATGGGCCCCTGCTGGAGAAGCTGGCGCGTCGAGACGGCCACATCTTGTACCTGGCGATCGCCCAACGCGCGGCAGGCGTGGCCCACCGGCTGGCGGGCGAGCACGCCCAGTCCCGCGCCCGGCTCAAAGCCGCGGTGGGACTCCTTGAGAATCTTGGGGCGCGCTGGCAGTTGGGCCGTACCTGGGCCGAGCTGGGCCTGCTTGAAAAGGCTGCCTCCAAGTCGAAGGCAGCCGACGAGTATTTTTCGAAGGCGCTGGCCGCCTTCGAGGCCCTGGGGGCATCCGCGGAGGCTGACCGCATCCGAGGGCTCGCAAGCGCCTGATCCAGAAAGGGTGTCGAGCCTGAACAAGCCGGTGATGCCGCCGGACACATTGATGGGGAGCGTGCATAGATGTCAGACACAGCAGACATCATCATCATCGGAGCGGGAGTGCAGGGGGCCAGTCTGGCCTTCCACCTGGCACAGCGCGGAGCGAGCGTGCTGGTGTTGGAAAAACGCTTCGTGGCAGCGGGTGCC
>DATIPW010000082.1:0-7613 GCA_035471605.1 Anaerolineales bacterium
AATCCGCTCTATCAGACCGGTGACATGCTCTCTTCCCTGCAGGCCGGCCTGCGAGCCCTGGCCCCAACAACGCCGGCGGCCCTGGTCGTTCTCGGTGATCAACCCAGGATACAGGCAGCTGTGGTGCAGGCGGTCATGCAGCAGCGGGCCGAGCAGGGCGCATCTTTGGTGGTTCCAAGCTACCGGCAACGGCGCGGACATCCCTGGCTGATCGGAGCCGAATGGTGGGCCGAGGTGCTCGAGATGCGCCCTCCCACCACACTTAGGGATTTCTTGCATCGGCACAGTGCTGAGGCGGTCTACCTGGAGGTCTGGGATGACTCCATCATTCAAGATATCGATACGCGCGAGGACTACTTGAAGTCCAGACCATAGCGTGCTATTGTAGTCTTGGGGGGGATTTCGGAAAGGAGCCCATGCCATGACAGACTGGGATGAGATCGTCGAAAACATCGGGCGGGCCATGGACGCTGTCAGCGAAGCTCATGCTGCCTCAAAGACTCTCCAGCAGCTCGCCAACCACGCGGCTTTTGAAGCCTTCCGCCGGCGGATGAACGAACTGGAAGAGCACTTGCAGCGGCTCAAGACCGTCCTGGACAATGAAGAGGCCTTTGCCATGGATGAACTCATGGATGCCCTTAGCAAAGTGTATTCAGGCCACGCGGCGGATCACCGCCGGACTCCCCGTATGGAGGCCTGAACAGGCAGCGGCCTGGGCAGATCCGCTACTCAAACCTATAGTAGTAGGAGTTTGTGTTCCGAAGCGAGAACCCCATTCGGACGTAGAGCTGGTTGGCGGCGGTCCGCCCTGGATTGGACGTGAGAGACACGCCCCGGACGCCCTTCTCACGGGCCAACCCCAGCAAGCCGGAAATGAGCGCCTCACCAGTTCCGAGCCCCCGCCATTGCTGATCCACAATCACATCTTCAATGACGGCGCGAACGCCCGTCGGAACCTGGTAAAAGGCAAGCGACGCCGTGCCGATGATTTGTTGCCCGGGCCCGAGGCGCGCAATCAATAGGACGTTGGCATCGCTTCGCAGTAGGTCCTCAAGGTCCTGAGATGCGGGGGGCGGATTGTTGCGGGTCAGTTGAGGCACCAGCGATTCCAGGGCCTCAATCAGCTCGGCCGACGGCGCACTGACTCTCTCAATCACCATCCGCTGGCTCCATATGGAGATTGCCCCACCTGCTCCCGGCCCCCCAGGGAATCAGCTCTGGGGCAGCAAGCCCAAGTGAAGCCGCTCGCCATCCAAAGATTCCGTCGCTTGCGGTACGTCGGGCGGCGGCTCCAAGAATTCGATGGAAAGTGCCAGCGTTTCAGCGGACACGTAGTCGCGATAGGCCTCAATCGCTTCACGAAGGTTCGGCGCCGCGCCTACGAACAGGCGAATTCGATCCGCCACCTGAAGGTTGGCGGTCCTTCGGAGATCCTGCACTCGCCGGACGAACTCGCGTGCCTTTCCCTCCCGCTCAAGTTCCGGAGTGAGAGTGGTAACCAGGGCAGCCACATACCCCCCCTCCTCCGCAACCGCAAACCCGCCCGCAGCCTGGGCTTTGACTTCCACGTCGCCAGGTTCAATTCGGTACTCGACTTGATCCACGAAGACAGAAATCGACTCCCCAGAAAGCAGGACCTTCGACAACTGCTCAGAATCGGCCTCCGCCAACGCCTTCTGAATTAGCGGCAGCTTGTTGCCGTACTTCTGCCCCAGCTGCTTGGGCAGGGGCTTGATGCTGTGCGAAACTGCTTCGGTGGTCACATCCAGAAGACGAACGTGCTTGACGTTGAGCTCATCCTGTACCAGATCTGCAAAGGCTTCGACCGCATGGCGCTCCGTGGGGTTGCCGACGGAAAAGGCTGCTTCCGCGAGCGGCTGCCGGACTTTGCGGCTAGCCTTGTGCCGCGCCGCGTGACCCAGTGAGACCAGCTTCATCACAAGAGCCATATCGCGATTGAGATTCTCGTCGATCAAGGATGGATCATAATCCGGCCAATCGGCGAGGTGAACCGACTCAGCCGCCCCATGATTGACCGAGCGCACGAGGTTTTGGTAGAGCTCGTCTGCCAGGAAAGGCATGGCCGGTGCGATGAGCTTGCTGACGGTCACCAGCGCCGTATGGAGCGCACTGTAGGCGGAGCGCTTATCCTCATCCGATTCGGATTTCCAGAAGCGACGACGAGAGCGCCTCAGGTACCATGTGGAAAGCTTCTCCACAAAGGCCTGCACAGGCCGTGTTGCCCCCGTTACATCGTATTCTTCGTAGGACCTGGTTACGTCGCGGATCAGCAGCTGCAGCTCGGACAGCAGCCATCGGTCAAGTACGTTGCGGCCGTCCCCTGTCCGCATCCCGAGGTTGGGTCGGTCCAAATTGGCATAGGTAACGAAGAACGAGTAGATGTTCCACAGAGTCAGCGTGAACGTCCGGACGACTTCGCTCACCAAATCCACGGAAAAGCGTCGCTCGTTGCCCGGAGGTGTTGCCGTATACAGATACCACCGGATCGCATCCGCACCGTCCACCTTGATCACATCCCAGGGATCTACAATATTGCCAAGACTCTTGGACATCTTCTTGCCCGCGCTGTCCAGCACCAGACCCAAGCAGATCACGTTCCGGTATGAAATCGATTCCGTCAGCAGCACGCTGATGGCGTGCAATGAATAGAACCAGCCCCGAGTCTGATCCACCGCCTCGCAGATGTAGTCGGCAGGAAACTGAGCACCGAAATGGTCTTGATTCTCAAACGGATAATGCCATTGCGCAAATGGCATGGCACCCGAGTCGAACCATACATCAATGAGGTCTTTGACGCGTCGCATTGTGCCGCCGCACTGCGCACACGAATAGGTCACTTCATCGATATAGGGGCGATGGAGATCCAGATCGGGCAAGTCCCGACCCGCCTTCTCCATCAACTCTGCGACCGAGCCGATGCACTCGCGGTGCTTGTCCTGTTCACATTCCCAGACCGGCAGGGGAGTTCCCCAGTAGCGCTCGCGACTCAGGGACCAATCGATGTTATTGGACAGCCAATTGCCAAAACGCCCTTCGCGCACGTGCTGCGGGACCCAATTAATGGTGTTGTTGAGTTCCACAAGCCGATCCCGAAAACGGCTGGTGCGGATATACCAGGAGTCCCGCGCGTAGTACATGAGAGGTGTGTGGCACCGCCAACAAAAAGGGTACGTATGAGCGTATTCCTGAACACGGAAAACAAGACCCCGAGCACGCAGATCGTCCACGATAAGTGGATCGGTCTGCTTGATCGACATCCCCCGCCACGGGGTCACTTCCGGCACGAAAGTGCCATCTGGCATCACCGTCATCAGGACTGGCAGATCGTTCTGGTTGGCCATCTCCATGTCTTCAGCCCCGAAGGCCGGCGCGATGTGAACCAGTCCAGAACCGTCGTCGGTGGTCACGAAGTCACCCAAGACAACGTAGTGGGCCGGCTTCTCAGGAGGCATAAACGTGAACAACGGATGATATCTGGCCCCCTTGAGTTTGCGCCCCTTGAAAGTGTCCAGGATCTTGACGGATTCATCTTTGAACAGTGCGCCAACCAGGCTCTTGGCCAGGATCAGCTGCTCGACCCCGTCGTCATGCCGGCGCTCTACCCGGACGTATTCCACCTCCGGATGAACGGCCACGGCCACGTTTCCCGGAAGAGTCCAGGGGGTGGTTGTCCAGACCAGCAGGGATGTCCCCGGCCGATCAACCAGCGGCATCCGGACGAAGACGGATGGCTCGCTGATGTCTTCGTACCCTAGGGCGACTTCGTGATCGGACAGAGGCGTGCCGCAGCGCGGGCAGTAGGGTACGACCTTGTAGCCCTTGTACAGCAGATCCTTGTCCCAGAAGCTCTTGAGGATCCACCAAACTGACTCAATGTAATCGTTTGTATAGGTGACGTAGGCGTCATCAAGATCCACCCAGAACGCGATCCGATCTGTCAGGCGCCCCCAGTCGCGGATGTACTCGAAGGCGGACTTGCGACACTCTTCATTGAATCTTGCGATGCCGTATTCTTCGATTTGCTGCTTGCCGGTAAAACCATGTCGCTTTTCTACCTCGATCTCTACCGGCAGCCCGTGGGTATCCCAGCCGCCGCGCCGCGAAACATGAAAGCCACGCATCGTCTTGTAGCGGGGGAACATGTCCTTGAAGGCTCTCGCCAGGACATGATGCACTCCAGGCCGCCCATTGGCTGTGGGCGGACCCTCGTAGAAGACGTATTCCGGGCGGCCCCGGCGTTGCTCGACTGTCTTGCGGAAGATGCTTTCGCGCTGCCAAAAGGCCAGAACGCTCTCTTCCATGGAAATGACATCCAGCTTTGGCGACACAGGCTTGAAGATTGGTGACTCCATCCCGAGATCCTCGTCGGCGAAACCCAAAAAAAGACAGCCGCCTCTCACTCTGCGACAGAGACGAGAGGCTGGCTCACGCGGTACCACTCTGCTTCCCGCTGGCGCGGGCACTTGTTCGCAGACCTACATCTGCGCGGCCAATCTAACGGCGGCCGATTCCGTCTCCCCTACTCTCCCGGCCGCTGTCTAGCTAAGCTGGCGCCCGGGATTTCAGTTCAAAGCTCCGGGATGATTTTCGGCTTCCACGCGCGCTCCGGCTCACACCTATTCCGGATTCGCTGAACGCCATGTGGGCCTACTCGTTCCCATCTTGGCTTTTGTGCCGGCGATTATCTCACGCTTCGCGCCGACCGTCAATTTTCGGGATCCGACTCCAATTGACACTTCTTCCACCATCCACCGCCCAATGCCAATTGCAGCCGCCCCGCCGAAGACCCCAACAAGCCAGGCTCCCAGGTTGCCCATTGCTCCCGGCGCCCGGCCCCACACGGCTGCGAACGACGACTCAGGTAACCATAGCATTCGGCAATCTGTTCCGACACAACTGGCGGGTGGCGCCTATGCGCAAGACAGGCTCGCCGCGCACTGCTGGCAGTCAGAGAAACTGCCGTAGCGACAATGGACGTGAGATCCTGCTCAAGGGTCTGGAAGCCAAACCCAAATCTGATCATCGATCGCCGCTGAGAGGCTCACGGGCAAGTGGCGCCGATCCGTACTGCGCCGCCTCAGAGTTCGATGCTCATCGACGCATCCCAACACTGACACTTCGCAAAACACGGAGCGGGAGGTATGTTCGCCCCGCCTCGGCCTGATGCCCTCAGCAGAATCCGCACTCAGAGGCCACGGTGTTCCTCAAGATCACGAATCTTGGATACCCTGCGCTCCAGTCTTTCGCCGCCAGGATCTCGCCCCATGTAGCGTGCCCTGAGGAAGGCACCCACTAGAGCCGTCGCCATCTCAGGTCCAATCACTCGCCCTCCGAGACATAGTACGTTCAAGTCATCATGCATTACCCCCTGCGCTGCCGAGTAGGTGTCGTGGCACACTGACGCGTAGACACCTTTCATCTTGTTCGCCGCGATGCACGCGCCGATGCCGGAGCCGCACACCAGAATGCCGCGGTCCGCTTCGGATTTTTGGATCAGCTGGCCCACCTTGAACGCCACATCCGGAAAGTCCACCGGTTCAGGCGCATGTGTTCCCACGTCAATCACTTGGGCGCCGGCGTCCCGGGCGGCCTGCAGCACCGTCTCGCGCAGCAGGAAGCCGGCATGATCGAATCCGATGGCTACCCTCATTTGCGACCCCTGCCTCTGGCTTCCTTGCGCTTGCCTTTGGTCTCCAGCGCCCGCGTGCGCGGGCGACCCTTCTCGCGAAGGAGAGCCTTTGCCTGCCGCACGATGTTGTCCTCCGTAAAGCCGACGTGCTGGAATATCGCGGCGTACGGCGCAGAAGCACCGAAACGTTCTATGCTGATCACCGTTCCCTGCGGTCCGATGAACTTGTCCCATCCCTGGCTCACCCCCGCCTCCACGGCCAGTCGCAGCGGGACACCATCCGGCAACACAGACCTCCGATATGCTGGAGACTGGCGCTCGAAAAGCAGCCAGGATGGCATGGAGACAACGCTGACGGATACACCCTTTTCAGCCAATTTCTGCGCTGCTCCATAGATCAGGGCCACCTCAGAACCAGACGCCATGAGAATCAAATCAGGCCGCTTCTTTCCAAACGAAGCCAGCACGTATGCGCCTTTCGTCAGGCCAGAGGCAGGCGCCGTACGCTTGCGGTCGAAAACAGGGATCGCCTGGCGCGTGAGAGCCAGGACGGTGGGCCCGTCACGGTGCGAGAGTGCCACTTTCCAGGCCTGCGCCACCTCGTTCGCGTCAGCAGGCCGGATCAGCAGCACGTTGGGAATGGCGCGCAGGGCTGCGAGGTGTTCAACCGGCTGATGCGTTGGACCATCTTCGCCCAAGCCAACGCTGTCGTGGGTGAAGACGAAGATGGACGGAATGTGCGACAGGGCGGCAATTCGAATGGCGGGCCGCATGTAGTCGGAGAATACCAGGAAGGTCCCGCCGTAGGCGAGAACCCCGCCGTGAAGGGCCATGCCATTTAAAGCCGCACCCATGGCATGTTCCCGAACGCCGAAGTGCACATAGCGACCCAGCGGTGTATCAGCCTGGAAAGGCGGCGCACCGTCAAACTTGGTGTTGTTGGAGGGAGTCAAATCAGCGGAGCCGCCGAACAACTCTGGGAGCCCACCTGCCAGCGCCGTCAGCACCTTGCCGGATGCCACACGGGTAGCCATCCCCTTGCCGTCGGCCGGGAAGGAGGGTAGCTGGGACGCCCATCCTGCGGGCAGCTCCCCTTTGAGCCGCCGGATCAGAATGGCCGCCTCCTCCGGATGCGTGTCCGAGAACGAGTCGAGACTCACGTTCCACGCCGCCTCTAGTGCCTGGCCGCGCTCGACCGCCTTTCCCATTAACTCCAGGACATCCACCGGCACGTGGAAGCGCGGCTCTGTGGGCCAGCCAAGGTTGAGCTTGGCGGCATCCAGCTCCTCGTCCCCCAGCGGCTCCCCGTGGGCCTTGGACGTATCCTGTCTATTGGGCGAACCGAATCCGATGTGCGTGCGGCAGGCGATCAGCGATGGACGCGGATCGCTCTTGGCACGACGGATAGCAGTGTCAATGGCCTCGACATCATTGCCATCGGTCACTTGATCCACGTGCCAATTGTAGGCTTCAAAACGTTGCACGCGATTTTCCGTGAAACTGAGGTCGGTCGGCCCATCAATCGAAATATGATTGTCATCATAGAGGTAGATGAGCTTTCCCAATCGAAGGTGCCCAGCCAGAGAAGCCGCCTCCGAGGCCACACCCTCCATAAGGTCCCCATCCGTCACAATCCCATAGATGAAGTAGTCAAATAGCGCTCCTGGGTATTCGGCCGCAAGATGTGCCTGGGCAATCGCCATACCCACGCCGGTGGCAAAACCCTGCCCCAGAGGCCCGGTCGTGGTCTCCACGCCTGGAGTGACGCCATACTCAGGATGCCCAGGCGTTTTGCTGCCCCATTGTCGGAAGCTCTTGAGATCGTCGATGGTCAGATCATAGCCGGAAAGATACAACAAAGAGTACAGCAGCATCGACCCATGCCCGCCTGAAAGGATGAAACGATCTCTTCCCGGCCACTTGGGATTGCGTGGATTGTGGCGGAGATGCCGCGTCCACAAGG
>DATIPW010000083.1:0-2531 GCA_035471605.1 Anaerolineales bacterium
GCCACCGGCAAGCTGTCCAAAACCGGCGTGCTGCAGCTGCTGCCGGAACTGGCCGATAAGTCGCTGGTGATGCTGGACCCACACAGCCGAAGATATCGCATGCTGGAGACGGTGCGCCAATACGCCCTCGAACGCCTCCAGGCAGCAGGCGAGGAGGCGGCTATTCGCACGCGGCACCTGGATTGCTGCATCGCGCTGGCAGAATCCCTGGTGCCGGAACTCTCGCCGCCCGAAAGCGCCATGGCCGCTCTGATCCACGAGCACGACAACTTCGTGGCCGCCATCAGATGGTGCGATCACGCTGAATCGGGTGCGCAGAAGGGGATGCAGTTGATCGGCGCCCTCGGCTTGTACTGGGCCATGCGCGGTCAATATAGCCTGGCCTACGGGCTCGTGCGTCACCTACTATCTCTTCCCGGCGCCGAGGCCAGGACCCTGGCACGCAGGCGCGCACTGGGGGTCATGGCACACCATGGTTACTTCTGCGGTGCGGCCGCCGCAGTGAGAGCAGCAGCGGAGGAGAGCCTTTCGATCGCCAGGGAACTTGGGGATTCACGGGGCGTTGTGGAGTCGCTCCTATCATTGGGGGAAAATCTCCCAGAATTGGACGATGACGGGGCGGCCATTGAGCACTTCCAGAATGCCCTGGAGCTGGCTACGGAGACGCAATACCGTAGTGTGGCGACCATTCTGCGGATTGACCTGGCGGAATGCCTGAGAGAGAAAGCCCGATTCCAGGAAGCAGCGCCTCTTTACGAAGAGGCTCTGGCCGACATCAGGCAGGCTGGCCATCGACACCTTTTGGTGATCGCACTCAGCGATCTGGCCATGGTTTCGATCCAGCAGGGCAAGCCCGCACCATCGAGAGGCCACCTGCAGGAGGCTCTTGCTGTTGTCGCCGCAAGTCCCTACAGACTCTCCGCGGGGGAGCAGCTCGTGATCCAGACCTGTGCAGGCTACCTGGCCGTGGCCCAGGATTGGCCGCGCGCCGCCAGGTTGTATGGCGCGTCTGAGGCATATCGGGACGGCCTGGGGCTTTCGCGGGGGCTGGCCGATGACTTGTTTATCGCGCCTTTGATGGCCCAAGCTCGTGAAGCCCTGGGGGAGGGGGCCTACCAGTTGGCGTTCGAAGAAGGCAGCAAGCTTTCTCCGAGACACGCCCTCGCCGAAGCGCGCGCCGCGCTCGAGGCACAAGATTGAACCTTCCGGCCGTACGAGGAACAGCCGGAAGGTTCGTGACACACACCCCCTTGACGCCAAGGCAGCCTAGATCCCTATCTGCCGCCCACCCTGCGTTGCACGGGCGGGCCGGTGCCGCAAGGCATCTGCGCCTCGCTTCTGCCCGGCCTGGAACCAGCCCCGGATCAGCATCCAGATCTTGACCATGGGCTGCCGGCGCTTGATTCGGCCCGCGCGTGCCCGCTGCTCCAGACGGAGCTGTGTCATGTCCTGCGCAATGCGCTCTCGTTCGTACCTTGCCGCGTTCTCGACCTGCCACGGACTTTGGTTCATGCTGCCCTCCTCCGGCCGACTTTCCGCCGTTTCGGTGGAAGATTCGCGTCGATTCCATCGTTCTGAGGGCATCTTCCCATGGGCGCGAGACCCCTTGGTCTATTTAGCGTCTATTCAGATGAGAGTTTGGGTGCCTGGAGGGTCCGACGGCAAGACATCTGTCCATTGGCAGGGGTCGCGTCCCACACAGGTGTAGTCTTCGAATACCCGGGCCTGCAATGGACAATCAGCAGGCGCGGCCGGTCACCAGGGGATGCCGCCAAGGCCTGCGGCAGCAAGCGCGTTTCCGCACCGCCGGAATCCTGTGGTGTGCGCCACCCGCACACAGCTCGCCGAATTAGCTATCGCTATCAGGATCTCGGGGCTTGCGGCAAGAACCAGGCGCACACTGCGCCGAAGATCCCGTTCGAAATCGAGACCTCCCAGAAATGCGCCAGGGCCACGCCGGCAGGCATGAGCGGGTTGGGGAAGGCCAAAGCCGCCGTGGGCAGGTAGGCCAGCGCCAGGGCCGATAGCGCTACAAGTTCGATCCGCGTGCCGGAAAAGCTTTTGAAGAGTGGGATCAGGCACAGGATCCAGATCATGCCGCGGAAGTATTGGAACGCAGGCAGTTCGGGCATTGCCATCAGCGTCGCCCCCCATTGTTCCCAGAGCGAGGGCAAGGCGGGCGTCCCGCCGTAGAAGAGGCGCACCTCCGGCGACTGCCAGGCCACGTAGTAGCCGAATGACATGTAGAGCAGGACGTAGACCACGGGCAGCCAGGCTCCTGCCCTGACCGCGTGATCCGCACGGACATCGAAGTTTGTTGGCGGCCGCGGTCTGCGCGAGAACCCGCCAACCAGCAAGACCACCACCAGCGTGAACAGGAGCGATGTCACAAGGCCGTGCAGGACAAGCAGATAAACCTGGAAGGTACCCTGCAGCAGGGGAAAGGCCGGCAGGAAATAGGCCGTCTCCAGCTGCGTCGCAAAGGTCTGCGCGCCAAAAGAGAGCACGAGCAGCTGCATCCACAGGGCAAG
>DATIPW010000084.1:0-2280 GCA_035471605.1 Anaerolineales bacterium
GATCGAAAGCCGCCACAGGTCCAGCCCCGGTTCACCGCGAACGCAGTTGGCCGCTTCGGCAACGCCTTCCCGCAAGCCCTCGATGTACCCCTCCACGACGATCGGGATCCCTTGGTATCGGGAGATGAAGGCGCGGCCCGATGACGTCCATTGGCTCATCCGCCGCCGCTCAGTGCTCTTGGGCCAGGTGAGGGCCAGGATCGATTCGAGGGAGACTGGCACGTAGGCCGCCTTGTCGACGCGGTTCGTCAGAAGGTTGAGCTCCACGTCTCCGCCCCGGCCCTCCGGCGGGCAATCATTGAAGCCCTCAGGAGAGGCGGGCGGCTTTTCTCCCATCAGCGGCAGGTCGCCGACCGGCGCGGCGGCGATGACCGCGGAGATGGGCAGCAAGTCGCTCGAATCCAGGCTCTGCCCGATCAGGACCGCCGCCAGCACCGCAACCAGCACGCCTGCAGTCCACCACACGCCGCGATTCGTCCTTTTGGATATGAGACATCCCTCCAGTCCAGCTCAGCTGTGCGACGCGCCGTCCGGTCCTTGCTCGGGACGAGACGCGGCGACCCCGAAAGTATAATCCGGCCATGTTGAGTGTCGTGGTGCAAGCCGGGGGAAAATCCACGCGCATGGGCGAGAACAAGGCCCTCCGGCCGTTCCTGGGCCGGCCGCTCATCGAGCGCGTCATTGGGCGGCTCGAATCCGTTGCCGACGAACTGCTGATCACAACCGGCAGTGGGCAGGGCTTCGATTTCATCCAGGCCAGGCAGGTGGCCGACCTGCGTCCCGGCTTGGGTCCTCTGGGCGGATTGTACACAGGCCTTTCGGCAGCCAGGTTCGGTACCGTGGCCATGGTGGCCTGTGACATGCCCTTTGCCAGCGCGCCGCTGGTGGTGGCATCGGCGGGAATCCTGCTGCAGGAAGAGCGTGACGTCGTGATTGCCGAGTCAGCGGAAGGCTTCGAGCCGATGCATGCGGTCTACCGGCGGGCAACCTGCCTGCCGGCGATTGCGGCCTCGGTCGAACAAGGCCGGCTGCGCGTGGTCTCGTGGTTCCCCGGGGTCCGGGTGCGAAGGCTGACGGCGGACGAGCTGCGGCGCTACGATCCGGATGGGCTTGCCTTCTGGAACGTCAACACACCGGACGAGTTTGCGCGGGCCGAGCAGGTTGCTAGCGAACAATCAGCACCGGGCAGGACGCCAGGCTGACCACTTTCTGGCTGTTGCTGCCCAGCAGCGCGCCCTCCAGCCGGCCCAGACCGCGCGAGCCCATGACGATGACATCCACCTTGCGGGTGGCCGCGACGTTGAGAATGGCATCGGCGACAGGACCCTCCAGGATCTCTTCGTGCAGCTGCGCAGGCGTCGTGCCGATCAAGGCCTTGGCGTCGGTCAAAATCCGGTCGGCCTCCCGCTTGCGCGAGGCAATCACCTGGTTAAGATTGGGTTCGCCCAGGTAGCTGGGGACGGGATCGAAGGCGACCACGATGCGGATTTCCTTGGAGTTTGCCAGGCGGGCCAAGTTGGCTGCAGTTTTGGCGGCGCGGTTTGCGTGTTCGGAGCCGTCGACAGCCAGCAGGATAAAGTCAAACATGGGGCCTCCTTTCCGCATGGCATGCGCTTCCACAGGCTACAATGACAGTATACAGTAGAGTCCGCTGCCTGGATGAACATCTGGAGGGAACATGCCGTTGAAGCCAGAGGTGATTCGCCCGCAATTCCCATCCCTGGAGCGCCACGACGTATTCTTCGACAATCCCGGCGGCACGCAGATCGCGCGTCACAGCCTGGAGCGCATGCAGCGCTACCTGCTGGAGTGCAATGCCAATCACGAGGGGGCCTTCCGCACCAGCCGGGACTCGGATGCGGTGCTACAGGCTGCCCGCCAGGCCATGGCGGATTTTTTGAACGCAGACTCCCCGGACGAGATCGTGTTTGGCAACAACATGACCACGCTGACCTTCCATGTGGCACGCGCGCTGGCAGCGCGATTGTCGCCCGGCGACGAGATCGTGGTCACGCGGCTCGATCACGACGCCAACATTTCACCCTGGCTGCTGACCGCCGAGGATCGGGGCTGCAAAGTGACCTGGGTTGACTTTGACGTCGAGGACGGCACGTTGAAGGTCGACGAATTCGCGCAGGCCATGCAGCGCCGGCCGAAGATCGCCGCCTTTGGGTATTCCTCCAATGCGCTGGGGACCATCAACCCCGTGCGCAAGCTGACGCAGATGGCCCGGGAGGCGGGCGCCCTCGTCTATATCGACGCGGTGCAGTACGCGCCCCA
>DATIPW010000085.1:0-1697 GCA_035471605.1 Anaerolineales bacterium
GTTGAAGTCGTAGAGCCCGAATGGAGGATTGTCATGCCTGAAGGGATAGCAGCCCAAGCATCTCCGGCACGCCTTTCGAGGCGGCTCTCGTTCCTGGATCGATACCTGACGTTGTGGATCTTGCTGGCCATGGCGGTGGGCGTGTCAATCGGCTACCTGTCTCCGTCGGGAATCCTGACCCTCAACGCGCGTTTGTCCATGGGGACCACAAACATCCCCATTGCCATCGGCCTCATCCTGATGATGTATCCGCCGCTGACCAAGGTCAAGTATGAAGAGATGGGGCGCGTCCTGAACACTCCCAAGCTGCTTGCTTTTGCCCTGGTCCAGAACTGGATCATCGGGCCGCTGGTCATGTTCGGTCTGGCGGTCTTGTTCCTGCGCGACCGGCCCGAGTACATGATCGGCCTGATCATCGTGGGCTTGGCACGCTGCATTGCGATGGTCATCGTGTGGAACGATCTGGCCGACGGCGATCGGGAGTTGGCCGTCGGGATGGTGGCCTTCAATGCGCTGTTTCAGGTGCTGCTCTATGCGGTGTATATCTGGTTCTTTGTCGGAGTCCTGCTTCCGGCGTTCAACCTGGCGCAGGGCGTGAACGCGCAGGTCTCGATGAGCGAGGCGGCAAAGACCGTCCTGTTCTACTTGGGCACGCCGTTCCTGGCGGGACTGCTCAGCCGTTTCGCCGTGCTCCGCAGGAAGGGGCGGGACTGGTTTGAGAGGGTCTTTGCGCCGCGCATCAGCCCGCTGACCCTCATCGCACTGCTCTTCACCATTGTCGTGATGTTCTCGTTGCAGGGAGAAAAGATCATCCGATCGCCACTGGACGTGGTTCGAATCGCGATTCCGCTGACCCTGTACTTCGCGATCATGTGGCTGGTGTCTTTCTTCATCTCCCGTCGGTTGGCAGGCGCCTATGGTCCGACCGTGGCGGTTGCCTTCACGGCCTCCAGCAACGATTTTGAATTGGCCATTGCGGTGGCGGTTGCCATGTTCGGCATCACATCCGGGCAGGCATTTGCGACAGTCATCGGCCCCCTGATCGAAGTGCCGGTCATGGTGGGTTTGGTGGGCCTGGCACTTGCACTTCGAAAACGGATTTTCGGGGGCGCGGCGGCGGTTGCTGCGGCGCAAGCCGTTGGGGCAGCGTCCCGCGGGAAATGAGGGCGCGACGGACCCTGTCCCCGCAGGCCTGGGGACTGCAAACACCCAGGGCGCCGGGAGAATGACACAACCGCTGCCGCACGCGGAGGCGCCATTGTCGAGTGTCGCTCACCATCATACGTACGCGTTTGGCGCTGCCGCGGCCATGCCAGGCGCCGGGTGATTGCTGGAAGCCAGGGAGGCCGCCACAAGGGATGGCCGGGCGATTCAGTCTCCTTGCCGCCTGGGCGGCGAGGTGGTCTGCCCGCGACTGGAGGTCCGCCGGCAGTCAGGGCTAGACGAAGGCATCAAACGTCTGTTTGCGATCCACGATATCGAAGCCGAGGATCCATTCGCCTTCGTCGATGCGCCGGTCACCATCATTTGCGATCAGTTCGTCGGCTGTTGAGGCAGAGCAAAATGCCAGGTACCAGCGCGAGCTGGAAAGGGCATCCTCCCATCCCCAGCCCAGCCTCAGCGGCCCGCCGGCTTCCCCCTCCTGCTCACCCGTCACGGAGATCGTCTTCTGTGCCTGGACCTGCATCCAGGGCAAT
>DATIPW010000086.1:0-5934 GCA_035471605.1 Anaerolineales bacterium
GACCCGGGCTTATGCCTTGGGTCTAAACAGCGTCTATCTGAATGTTGCCAACCGAGAAGGCAAGGGCACCGTTACGCCGGAGCAGATCGAGCCGCTTCTGGATGAGTTGAAGATGCGCCTGCTGGACTGGAAGGCGCAGGATGGCCGGCAGATTATCAGTCGCGTGCTCCTGAAGCACGAGGCCTTCACCGGACCCTACACGCGCTTTGGACCCGATCTGGTGATGGGCTACGCGCCGGGGTTCCGGGCATCATCCGAGACGGGCCTCGGGAAATTGGCGCCCACCTCACTGGAGCCGAATCACGACCACTGGGGGGCAGACCACTGCATCGATTCAACCAAGGTCCCCGGAGTGCTGTTCGCCAATCGCGAGATCAACAACATGCCCGGCCTCTCCTTTCGCGACATCCCCTTCCTGGCACTGGGCAAACATTTGGACCAATCCTACATCAAGCCTCCATCGCAGATCGGGGCCCAGGGGCAGAAGGACCTGGAGGAGAGGTTGAAAGGCCTTGGGTATCTCTAGGCGCCTCCCCAGCTGGCCGCAGGTTGCGCAAGTCTATGCAGTGATCGTCCTGATGGTCTATGGTTGGACCATCATGTGGTTCCTTTGGAAAGTGCCGAGCTGGCTTGCCTTTCTGAGTGCGGGGGAGATGCTGGCAGTGCTGGCCTATGCCCTGGCCGCCAACTTGATAGAAAGTCTGGCGGTGCTTTGCGTGCCAGTTTGCGTTGGGATAATCCTTCCCCAAAAGTGGTTCAATGACGCTTTCGTCGCTCGCGCCGCAGCCCTGATGTTGGCGGGAATTGGCGCTTCGATTTTCGTGGCCCTTCAATTCAAGGATCGGGATGTGCTTCCAAGTTTGCTTGTGGGGCCCTGGCGGCCCGCTTTGATGCTTCTGGGCATCGCCGTGGGGGTGTATCTGGCCGGTCGCTTTGCGATTCTGCGCCGGGCGTTGGAGCTGCTTGCAGACCGGGCCACGATCTTCCTGTACGTCTCGCTGCCCCTCAGCCTCCTCGCCATGCTGACGCTGGCAGCGCGCTGGCTACGCTAGGAGGGCGCGCACTTGCCAACCCCCAGTCGCCGCGATTTTCTGAAGCTTTCGACAATGTTGGCCGGGACAGCGGCCGCCTCCCGGCTCACGGTTGACGGGCCTTTGGCCCACTCCGGTCAGAGCGGCACGGCGCCCAATGTTCTGGTGATCCTCTTTGACGCCATGTCGGCGGCCAACCTGTCCCTGTATGGGTACCAGCGCAGGACCACGCCCAATCTGGAGCGGTTCGCCGAGCGGGCCACCGTCTACCATCAGCACTATTCAGCGGGCAACTTCACGACCCCAGGCACGGCTTCTCTGCTCACTGGCCAATATCCCTGGACCCACCGCGCCATCAATCAGGGTGGTCTCATTGCACGGCCCCTCACAGACAGGAACCTCTTTCGGGCCATAGGTTCACAGTACCAGCGGCTGGCCTTCTCGCAGAATCCCTGGCCCAACTATTTCTTTGGGCAATTCCGGAGGGATATTGAGATCGTTGTGTCACCAACCGCGTTTGGCCTCATGCGCTCTGTCTACGGCGACAAATTCCCTTCCGACCTGATTGGCTCGTACCGCGCCCTCGATGATTTCCTGTTGCAGGACGGCACCCCGCCCGCCTCGCTGCTGCTGGGCTTGGCGGCCAGACTGCACGGGATCGCGACTGCTCCGCCGGCGGAGCAGGACGCCTCCGGATTCACGCTCCGACGGGTGTTCGACGGGCTGATCGGCGCGATCGAGGCTCTGGAGTCACCGTGGTTGGCGTACCTGCATCTCATGCCGCCGCACGCGCCCTACCGCCCCAGCCGGGATTTCGAGGGTCTCTTTGATGATGGTTGGGATCCGCCCCGCAAGCCGAGTCACCGGCTTGTGGACCCGCGTACACATCGTTCCCCGGCCAGCCTGAAGCAACTTCGGCAGGCGTACGATGAGTACATCGCCAATATCGATGCCGAACTGGGCCGGCTCCTCGACTATTTGAGCACGCACGCCATTTTTGAGCAAAGCCATGTTGTCATCACCTCCGACCATGGTGAGTTTTTCGAGCGCGGTGAACAGGGGCACCTGACACCGCTCCTGTACGATCCGGTCGTTCGCATACCATTGGTGGTATGGTCTCCGGGCTTGACATCAAGGCAGGATGTGCACTCACCCACCAGCAGCACTGACGTTCTCGCGACTCTTGCCCATCTCTCGGGTGGACAAGCTCCGGAATGGTGCGAGGGCCGCCTGTTGCCAGCACGGGGCGGCACGGCAGACCCCGAGCGCAGTGTTTTCATGATCGAGGCGCAAACCAACCCCGCTTTTCAACCCCTGCAGCGCGCGAGCATTGCGATGAGGCGAGGCAGGTACAAACTTATCGACTACATGGGATACCCACTCTACCGGACGCAACATCGATTCGAGATGTACGACATGCAAAATGATCCGGAAGAGCTGCAAAACATCTTCTCGGAGACAGAGTCCACCGCCTGGTCCATGCGGGAGGAGCTCCTGGGCAGGCTGGAGCTTGCCGACGCCATATATGCCAAGTAGGGTGCGCATCCCAGCCCCCTCCCCGACGCCCCATGCGCGGATGCACATGGTGTTCGGCGCGCGGGGAAGCACAGGCGCTGCTAGCCCGAATCGCGGGAGACGACCTCAAAGTCCGATTAAGAGGAAGAGGGCAATTTCCGCCGCCAGAGCGGAGACCGAGCCCACAAGCAGAGCCCCCAGCATCGGGGTCGGATCTCCCTCGCTGATTTCCTGACCGCGCGCGGCCCGCACTTCTGCAAGGCGACCTGCCAGCGGCCCAATCCCGGCACCCACCAAGACTGAGCTGAGCAGGTAGGGTAAAGCCGAAGCCAGCAGCCAGCCAACTGGGGTCTGCGCCGGCGGCAGCATGTTGAGAAGACTCAAGCCCAGAAGAAACATCATGAACCCCAGCGCCCCGCCAACCGCGCCGGCAAAGAGGATGCCGGCAGACGGGCGCCAGGGTGTTTGCGGGGCAGGTGCGTTTGGCAGTGGTTGGTTGGCCGCCCATGAGTCCGATGGGGCTCCGGCTGCATGGGCACGCGGCTTTGCCTCGGGCGGACGTACCTCGGTTGGCTCAGCCGTGCTTCGGCCATCGGACGCGAATTCGATGCCGCGATCCCGCAGCGCCGCATTGCCGCGCGGCAGGTCGAGCCAATCGAGCATCGCTGCGGCTGTATCCGCGTCGGCTTCGTCGGACCCATCCAGCAGCTCGATCAGGAAATCCAGCGCCCGTTCGTCTCCCAAGGCCGCGAGAGCCTCCGCCGCCTCCAATCGCAGGGCGAAGCCTGATTCACCTCTGAAGATGCGCGACAGCTTGTATACATCCCCCTGCTGCCAGAGTCGTTGCACCTGCGGATGCACTTGCTCATCGAGCTCGCGGCGGTCCACGGGTCCGCTGCCGCCCTCTGGCCGCGGCAACTTGCCGAGGCGCTCCAGCAGGATCATCTCGATCACTTCCAATTCCAGCTCGGACCACTGTTCGCGGTCGTTCTCGTGCCAGATGGCCACGAGTTCATCTGTTGCGGCCGTGTTCAAGTCCGCGTAGGCCTGCTCGCGCTGCGCGCCGCGCGTCGAGAAAGGCAACGGGCCTGGGTCATCGGCCAGGGCACGCAGCCCGCGAGGATGATTCAGCCACTGGAGGATCTGCACCGCCTGATGCCTCAAGAGAGCGCTTGGGCTCTTGAGCGTGGCAATCAAGTGGTCGAGCCCGCGCACATCCCCCAGTTCGGCCAGGGCCTCGGCAGCCTCCAGTCCTTCCGTGAGGTTCCTGGCGGAATCCATGATCTGGAACAAGGCCTCGCGGTCCCCCAAGGAGCGCAGCCACATGATCTGTGACGCCTCTTCCACCGGCTCGTCCTCCGGATCGTGTCCTGGACCGCCGAGGAGGGCAAGGAGCGGCAGGGCGATCGATGCCAGGAGCGTAGAAACAAGGTGGTTGTCTTGCATGGCGTTGCACCTTTCAGATCGGGTTGAGCTTCAGATCGACGAGATGCGCAGAAGCAGCACATTTACGAGCAATGAGTTGCCCAGGCCCAGCGGGAGGGCAAATACCATTGCGATTCCTGATGCCCGGGAATCTTCGACACTTCGAAGGTTGGCCGGCTCCCAACCGGCCACGGCCCCGGCATGTCTCGAGCAAGCGCCGGCGTACAGATGGAGCTGCAAGAAAGCAGATCCGGCATGAAGCTTCCTTGTGGCATCCCCGGAATGAACCGTCGCGGGGAGCAACAGAACGGTTGGCGCCAGTAGTTGGCGGGCAGGCTGGTGGAGTATTCGGGAGCGCTGCAAAACCGAAGCCAGAAACCAAGCTTGTAACTCGCGCACGCTCCTCGCAATCCACTGCGCCTGGTTGGGTGGCCAGACCATTAACTAGATGCTCTCAAGCATAAACCGTGCTACTGCATCAACAAACATTTCTGGAGCCGTGAGCATAGCGACATGTTGTTGCCCTGGCAGAACATGTACTCGGCAGTTCTGCAGGACTGATGCCAGTGAGTTGGCGCCCCCCAGGATTGATGCCGAGCTGTTTCCTCCAACAAGCAATAGGGTGGGAATCTTCATACTCCGAAATCGTTCAGGGACAAATGCGTATTGGTCATGTGCTCGCATTTCCCTCGACAAGGTATGTGCCGAGGCCAAGCGTCCTGCCCATGAACTTGACATTCTTAGTTGTTCGATCTCTTCAGGCTGCATCATGGCAATCTGGCTGTAGAACAACACCACAGCCTCCTCTCGCTTACCTTCCTCCAGTAATCCTTGGATCTCTGCTCCAATCTGATCGGGCTCAGCACTCGCAGGAGGGGACAAGTTCAAAGCCGGTTCATAGAGTATAAGCTTGCGAACATTCCCAGAAAGTAGAGATGCTTCAAGGGCACACAGACCACCGTAGGAGTGTCCCAGCAGATTTGCAGGTTCTCCAATCGAGTCCACAACGGCTGCAACGTCTTCATACTCGCGCTCAACGGCGTAGTTGGGGTTATCACCGCTATTCCCACGTCCCCGCCTATCCACGGCATAGACACTAAATTGCTGCTCAAGCAATGGGACAACAGATGTCCAGCCAACCGCTGGATTTGCACCGCCTGTCCCATGTATCAATACCAGGGGTGCCCCCCTACCGCCACGATAGTAAGCAATACGGGTACCATCATTTGATACGACGCTTTCCATGCTGCTTGTCCTCCGTGATCCTTGTTGGGAACTAGCTACCCAACCACAGTCTCGAGACCGCGAACGCCAGTACACCGCCACGGTCCGGGCAGGGAGCCCGAGCGAGTGAGCTTCGATGTGATCTGCGAGAACCGCCTGGCTACATCAGCTCCTTCCGATGGCTGCTGATTCATAAACGAGACGCAAGCGATACCGTGCACGAGCTGCCAACGGGCACGCCGGCACCTCGCCGGGCGGTTTGCGGGCTATCAGCGGCGCAGTATCCCGTCCGAACGGTGGGGGATCCTGTTGCTCTCCACCCAGGCCCGGGAATAGACTCCGATGTCCCGGGCCTACCAAGCGGCCGCCTCCACCGGCACTCGACGCCCTGGTTGCAGCCCTTGGAGCTCGCGCGGCGGCGCCCCCCACGTTGTCCCCAGATGCTGATAGGCGGCAGCCGGTAGCCACTCACCTGGCAAGGCGGCGTATCCGATCGAGGTCCAGTGTGCCTTTGGCACCCCAGCCCTTCTTGCCTTCCGGGATTTGGGGACGGAACTTTTCGTAGAGCGAGAAGCCGCGCGCTGCCAGCTCATCCGGAGACAGGGATGCGGCCAGAAGTTCCATCGCCCGCCGCGCCTCGGCCAGGTGTTCTCCGAACTTCCTGGCAAGATACGCTCTCACGGCGCCAGGTTCTACGCTCTCGCCACCGGGAGCGGCCCGCAGACCACCCCGCGCCTTT
>DATIPW010000087.1:0-1968 GCA_035471605.1 Anaerolineales bacterium
AGAATCTCATCCAGATTCCCGTGCAAATCATTATACTGCGGCCCGGTCGCGGCCCGAAGCGGCACTCTGGCACGGATTCAGGCCACTCTCCCGCCCGCGCCGAGCTGCCTTGCCCAGATTTGTGAAGCGGCGCGGGGAGTATGGAGAAGTTGGCGGAGCCCGCAAAAAGGGGCCTCATGCGCTCAGACGCAGTCACAAGCGTCCCTGGGGGCCGCTGAACGGGCACGCGAGGGGGGGAATCGTCCCTGGGCTGCTTGGGGGTCGCTCCCCTGGAAGAACGCCGCCTATTCCCCGCTACCTGCCCCTTCGGGTTGTCAAGTGGGCTCCCCGCACGGTCCAGGGCGGTGGCCCGTGGGCCCCCTCCGCGGGCCGGAAGGGCCTCAGGGCAAGGTCATTGCCCGCACAGATACAACAATTCAGACTTGGGCCACTCGCGGTAGGTGGGGGCCGTGGTGATCACCTGCACCCAGCGCGGGTTTGGCGAAGACGTGATGGTTCGTTGGCTCCACTCGCCATAGTCGAATGTCAGGGTCTCTGCCTGGGTAAACGTCAGCCGGATGTTTCCCTGACCATTTCCATCGCTCTGCAGGATCCTGAAAGTGGTCTTGATCGGCCCGTTGCTCGTGAGGTTGACGTAGATCTGCCAGAAGGTATTCGCCGAAGTGCACCGGCGTGTGATGGTGTAGCTCACGGCGGTTATGTCATAGACCGTCGCCGTCTTGTTGTTCTGCGGCGTTCCACTTCCGACGACGATCTTGACCCACAGGGATTGGTCGTACTCGCCAACGCCAAAGATGGTTCCGTCAGGCGCCTGGATCTTCCAGTAGCCGGCGTAGGAACCGGTTGCCGAAGGTGCGTAGAGCTGGATCGGGATCTCGACCGTGTCCTTGGGCGCCGCAACGCCGGGGAAATTGTATACGTAGGCGCCGCCCAGCACGTCGCCGTCCATGAATACGAACTTGTAGCTGGAATTCCATGTGCAGGACCCCGTGTTCTTGACACTCCAGCGCTTCATGAAGGACGCGCCCGGCGCGACGATCGTGCCATCTGGGATGGTCACGTCCGCCACGTACTCGGCGCGGTAGCAGGGCACGATGTTGCCGGAGCCCGGCGCCGGGGCCGTCGGCGGCACCCGGGTGGAGAGCGGCGTGGGTGAAGTGAGTGGCGCCAGCGTCGGCGGGATGGTCGTCGCGGTCGGTGTAAACGCGCTGCGCTCGGTTTCCTGTGCCTGAACCGTCTGCGCCACCGCCGTGGCGATGGACGACTCGTTGGCGGCCACCGGTACACACGCCCCCAGGAGCATGCTGGCACAGACCAGCGAAGCGGAGATTCTCCCCAAGTGTTTGGCTGTCATTCTGGCTTCCTTTCGAGCAGGGCACAATTATACATGCGGAGTGCAGCGAGCCCGCCAACATGGCGGGCTCGCTGCTTTGCTCATCCCGCACTCATATTACCCGTTGCAGGCGTCGGTGAACGTCAGGTGCCCGAAGTCCTGGTTGTTGGGTTCGTCAATGTAGATGCCCAGCCAGTGCTCCGTGCCTTCCCACGTGGCACCCAGCGCCCAGTTTGTCGATACGGACTTTGTGCCCGCCGACGCGAAATTGACAGTCTCTATTGGGGCACTGGCTCCATCAGATCGAGTCCATTTGTACTTGACATCCCCTGCGCCATTGGTCGTGATCTGGGCCGTCATCATCGGGCAGTCGCTCTGGCCGCCGTAGGCCGCTTCCGAGAAGCTGTAGCTGACGCTGGTAACGGCAAACGCGCTCGGAACGGTTGTGACCACGGGCGGCTGCACCTTGATGCGCACATAGAAATTGCTGAAGCCGACGCCCGCCGCGTTCCGCAGCCTCCAGTTGCCGGTGTAGGTTCCGTTGGACCCGGGAGCCGTGAGGTCCACGCTCAGATCCACGGTCTGGCCCGGAGCGACGTTGCCCAACAGGTTCTGGGTGGCAGGTCCCCCCATCG
>DATIPW010000088.1:0-4426 GCA_035471605.1 Anaerolineales bacterium
GTCTCGTCCTTCAATTTGCGATACAGGTCGGTGCTGTAGTGCATCATCCGTGTCAGGTTCGCGTCGGAACGCATCTGGCCCACCAATCCGGCGGAATGCCAGGTCGACCCGGCCGTAAGTTCGTGACGCTCCAGGATGATCACGTCCTTCCAGCCCATCAGGGTCAGGTGGTACGCGATGCTGCAGCCTCCCACGCCCCCGCCGATGATCACCACTTGCGCCTGCTTTGGAAGTTCAGCCATTCTGACCTTCTCCTTCTTTGTGACGCCCCGCCGGGCAGCTCACGATCCTATGCTGCCGCCTGCAAGCCAGTTCCCCATCCCCCGTGCTTTCTCAGTCACGGCAAAATCCTCTGCGGGCCGCCTCTCGTCCCGCAAGCGGAATGGCTGACCGGAATGAGGCCCATGGATAATCAATGGCCTCGGGCGCTCGATCCCTGGCGCACCAAGAAAACCCCTCCGCGCCTGCGGAGGGGTTTTCTGCACGGATCAAGATTGCCATACGGAGCCAGGTCGTGCCATCTCGGCCACAATGTCGAACGAAGACACGATCCCGAGCGGAAACGCCTCCGGATTCTTCTCGTCTACCACCACCACCCGGTGGTGATGCTTGTTGATCATCAGCTCCGCCGCCTGACGCAGGCTGGCATGGACGTCAATCGTCTCCATCGGATGCATTACTTCCGAAACGGGGATGTCGTCGTTGACGCCGTTCTGCAGCAGCGGGATCAAGTCCTTCTCGCTGACCACGCCCTGAGGCTTGCCGCGGTCATCCACCACCAGCACCGAGCGCCAACCTGCCTGGGTCATGGTTCGCGCCGCCGCCGTGATCGGGGTCTTGCCCCGGCACACCAGGATCGCGTCCGACATGACGTCTGCCACGGTCTCACGCTTGACTTTCTCGGATCTGGCAATGCTGGCCACAAAATCTGATCCGGAGATCATCCCGGCAGGCTTGCCGTTCTCGGTCACCAGCAGACGGCTGATATCCATCTCCAGCATCTTCTTGGCGGCCTCGCTCAGTGGCGTGCTGGCTTCCACCGAGGCGATCGGATGCGACATCAATTCACCCGCCGTGAGCTTGCGCATTGCCGCCAGGCTTTCCGCATCCGCCGAAAGCCATTCGCCGGCCAGCAGGTCGAAATCGGAGATCAGTCCAATCGGGCGGCGGTCACGATCCACCACCACCAGCGCGTGGACGTGATGCTGCGTCAGCATCACCGCCACCTGGCCCAGCGCCGCATCCTTTCGGCATGTGAGCAGGCCCCGGTGCATCAGTTCGCGCACAAGTCGTGTCATCGAATGCGCCTCCGTTCAGTGGACCTCGTCGACATCCTTGTACCACTTGACGCGATCACCCACGCGATCCCGAAGCCGCCAGGCCATCGACTTGGGCTCGGCCTCGATCCGCTCCATGGCGGCCTGCACTTGCGCCTCCACCCGTGACTTCTCATCTGCCGTGAGCTGGTCGTATCCGTGCGCCAGACCCTGCACTTTGTTTAGGTTCATGGTCGTCGTGCGCCACAGACCCCAGTCGCTGGCGCACAGTTGGGCCACCCGCGCCATGTTGATCGTCTCATCATCAATATCGCCCAGCGGGTGCTCCAGCAGCAGCATGATCGTATCGATCACATCCTTTTCATTGATCTCAACGATCTGCATCTTCTCCAGCAGCAGCTCGGCCAGCGGGATGCTCGGCGAATCGACCTCCAAGCGGTCGGCCCAGCGGATCACATGGCAGAAGTCCAGCTTCTCGAAGAAAACGTCGACGTGCAAACCCGTATCCGGCCGGTCGAAGATTGCCCGCTCCCCGGCCGAGACGATGAAGACCTCCTTGTTGTCTCGGTACCCCAGCTTCTCGAGCAACTTGCGCACCAGGCTCGTTTGTTTGCTGTACGCCGCGAAGTCAATGTCCGTGTACGCGCGCCCCATGGCTTGCTGAAGGTAGCCGTACTTTGGGCAGTGCATTTGAAAAGCCAGTGATCCGATGACCCGCAGGAGCACGCCGGCCTCGTCACTGGCTTTCAGGATTCTCTTGAGCTCGTTCTCGAACTTGTCGCGCTCGGCACGATCCTGCCGAGCCATTCCCACCGCATCGTTTGCCATCCGTACTCCGGTTTGCAGCGTCTGCGCTGGGGCTGCCTAGGATGCCCGCCGCCCCATTTCGGTCATCTGCGCGCCCACGCATTATAGCTGAAATGCCCGAAACTTGCAGAATTCTTCAAAATCCTCTATAATCCGCAGGGCAAGCTTTCATTTTCCTTCATACATGGAAAACCAGCCTGCGGTTTGATGACCAAACCGCTTATACCGGCTCAGAGGCGCGATCGCATCCAGGACTTCCTGGCGGCCAACAAGATCGCGCGCACGGCAGACCTGTGTACTCTCTTGGATGCGTCCGAGGCCACCGTTCGTCGCGATCTTGAGTGGCTGGAGCAGGAAGGCATCTTGGAGCGCACGCACGGTGGCGCGATACTGAGCCAGCACCTGCCTCTCGAACCCGGTTATCAGCAGCGCGCCCTTACCTACCCTGAGGAGAAGCGCAGTATCGGCGCGGCCGCGGCCTCCCTGATCGAGAAAGACGATATCGTCTTTATCAACAGCGGCACCACGACCACCGAGGTCATTCGTCACATTCGGGGCGACCCCAGTATCAGCATTTTCACGAACAATCTGTCCGGGGCTTTTGAGGTGGGGGAACCGGCTTTCCATTACTACATCGTTGGGGGCGAATTCCAGCCGCGCTCTAATTCCCTGGCAGGTAGGTTTGGCATTGAGAACCTGGGGCAGGTTTTTGCCAACAAGGCTATACTTGGCGTTGATGGCGTCAGTCTCAGGCATGGCTGCACGGTTCCCTCGAATGCGGAAGCTGAGATCATGCGCCAGATGATCAAGCACACCCGCGGCGAGGTCATCATTGTCGCCGATCACAGCAAGTGGAGCGTCGTCTCCAACTTCCAAATTGCCGCCATCGCACAGGTCAATAGGCTGGTCACTGACCCGGGCCTGGATCCGTTGGCCTTCGAATCGCTTTCCAGCCAAGGCGTGCAGATCCTTGTAGCCTCCACCCACCTCGTAGGCACCTGATTGTCCGCACAGGCAGCAGTCAGGTGCTCTTCTTTTTTGTGAACGGCGGATTCGTGACGTGCCTCTGGACTCCTCTCTGTGCAGTCCCGGCGTTCGCAAACGCAGCCCGCGCGGGTCTGTCGGCTTGCGCCGTCTTTTCGGGCTCAAGCACCTAGATGAGATCGACGTTGCCCCTGTCGGGGCGGATTGAGAGGTAGCGCATGACCTAGACCAAGGCCTGATGGTTCGGAACGCAGGGACGCCTGGGGCATCAAGCAGGCGCAGCAACATGCTTGTAGTTCTTCAAATCGTTTAGTGACCAAAGGAGAAAAGCGATGGCTAGAGCGCAAGCGGCGAAGCCTGAGGTCTTTACCCGCAAGGCATCCGGTCTGGTGCGGGTAATGTCTCCCTACTCGGCCTTCGTCTACAACATCCTCACCATGGGCCTGATCTTCCCCTGGACCTACCTCTGGGCCCCAGGCGCCCTCCCCGGCGGCAAGTTGGTATGGGGAATCCTTCTGGCGATGGTCATTGAGATCCCCATCGCGTACGTGTACGTTTGGCTCTCCACGGCCCTGCCCCGATCCGGAGGCGACTATGTGTTTCAAAGCCGAGTCTTCGGCGGCGGAACCGCCTTCACCGTCGTCATGTCGGGTTACGTGATCTGGATCCTGCAGTGGGTCGCCTTGTCGGGCTGGCTCGTGTCCTATCTGGGCTTCGCGCCCCTGTTCTTGGGCCTCGGCGCAACCACGGGAAATATTGCCCTTTCCGGGATCGGAGTCTGGTTCACCACCTCCACCGGTATCGTCGTGGTGAGCATCTTGAACGCCTTGATCTCCCTGCTGCTGCTGGTGAGCGGCTTCAAGAACTACGTTCGCTTCCAGCACGTGATGTGGTGGGGCACGCTGCTTTGCTTTGCCACTGTATTCATCGTCCTGTTTACAACCCCCGCATCCCAGTTTGTGCAGCGCCTCAACGCCTTTGCGGTTGCCTCGGGCGGCGCACCCAATTTCTATGAAACCGCCGTCGCAGCGGTTCAGGCAGCCGGCATCGATCTCAAGCCTCCATTCAGTCTCGTCGCAACCTTGCTCGTGGCCCCCATTGCCTGGACCTCGCTGCAGTGGGCCACCTATTCTGCTCAGCAGAATGGCGAGATCAAGGACGCCCGCAGCTTCCAGTCACAGTCATTCATCATGGTGGGCTCCCTCGTTGCTACGGGCCTGCTGCTGGCGCTGCTGGCGGTCGGACTGGAGCGCGTGGCTCCCCCGGAGTTCCTTACCGTGGCGGGCGCCGGCTACTGGTCGCTGATTGGTGAGGCCACCATCAATGGCTTCAATCTGTGGCCTCCGATCATTGCCGTT